>CALCYP010000079.1 GCA_937906635.1 uncultured bacterium
TTGAAAGAAGTTCTGAATTGTATTACCATCATGAAATGCGTATGATGCATGAAAAGAGCCAGGAGATGACTGTATAGTGACAATCCCATCCAATAAAATACATGATAAACCGACTAAGAGATGGTGATGAATCCCAGAATGAGAATTTTTGTCAGATAGTAAATGAAATTTTGCAGATATCTATGTAGAATCACAATCAGATTATGGACATAGGGCTTCTGCATTTAAAGATGATTCTGGACAACGATATGTCCTTGATCCATATACGAGAGTAAATTGAAATATGGATACTTCTCCAAAAAAGTTGGAAGATTACATAAAAGTCAAAAAAATATTAAAGGCACATTTTTATGAATCAAAATGATATGTGCCAGATAGCCAGGAAGTCGCAGAAAATCCACAAGTTGAGAAGGCTGTCCAGCGAGCAATTAGTATTGCTGAGGATAATTGTCATGGATATGAGCGATGAAGTAAATGACAAAATTGACAGTATGATTGTTCATGACTAGTAAATGCTGCGTTTAAACAAGCATGATTCGATATTCAAAATAAATCATGAACAAAATCAATGAAAGAAGAATATGAGGCTTTGTGATTTGAATGGATTACACCGTATGATCCAAATAATCTCAAAAGAGGAGATATTGTTTTAAAAAATCAGTGAGCTGATGGAGAAAGGCATACAGAAATTTATACATGAAACTGAAAATTTGTTTGAGCCCGCTCAAATTATGATAACAAATCAGGAGATAGTAGTTGAAATGAAATTGCTGAGAGTAGTGCCAGTTGGTTGACTAATTTTTGATGGAATTGAGTTTTGAGGTATAAATGATAATCTACCCTAAATACCAAACTTTATAAACTACATTTTTTTTTGGATTATCTTTTTCATCTGCAATATATCTCCTAAACCAAGTTCTCTGCCTTTTTGCAAGATGTTGAGTATTTTGTTGCAATAGCTTTTCCATTTCTTCAATACCATATTTTCATTCCAAATATCATACGACCTCTTTGTATCAAATTCATTGCATAGATTGCAAAGTAGGGGCGTATCATTTTTTTAATAATCACTTAACTTCATCTACAAGTCCTGATTTTATCATTTCTTTGATTCTTGCATTTATCAATTCATTTGTTTCATCTTTCCCTCTCCAGATTCCTATCATGAGAATTGGCTGATCCACTTCTTTCTCCAAAAAACTTTCAGTTTTTGTTTTCCCAGAAGTATGAAAAATTTCCAAAGCTCTTACTAAATATCTCGTGCTTTTGGGATGAATTTTTTTCGCTTCATCTGGATCGATTTTTTCCAATTCCTTGTGCAAAAATCAAGGATTTTTTTCTTCTAAATCAAACATTTTTTTCCTAAATTCAAAATCTGGTCCAATCTCTGGCATTTGAAAATTTTTGTAGATTGTGTCGATATATAGTCATGTTCCTCATACAATAATTGGCAATTTTCATCTACTTTGAATTCCTTTGATCTGGTTCTTTACATCTTTTTGCCATTGTCAGGCAGTATATGATTCATCTGGATTTACAATGTTTATCTGATGATGTGGGATTCTATTCAAAATCTCTTGTGATACTTTGTCGGTTCAAATATTCATTTCTCTGAAAATCTGTCTGCTATCGCTAGAAATTATTTCTACATCAAAAAATTTTGATAATTCGACAGACAATTTACTTTTACCAGTTGCTGTAGCTCATCGAATTATCACAATTCAATTTGGATTCTTTGCGATAAAATCCTGTATTATTTTTTTTGATCATAATACTATTTCATCAAATTTCATGGGATTATTTATTTTTGAAAAAATGGCATTCTACTACATCAAGTAGTAATACACATGATACTTCAAATCAACCTTTCTCAATTTCTATCTACAATTGCGATTTCTCGATCTTCATTTGTCATACCATTTGAAGTCGGAAGTTTATATTTTACATTATACCTATAATTTTTTGCAGTCGGTTTGTTGCTTGGACTTTCATAAAATCATCATACAATAATTTTATTTCAGACAATTTTATCTAAGAAATGATTTAGCCAATTGCTACTAAAATAAGTCCTATAAGCATCAGAATTTCTCAGATAGCGATCAGTAAGACTTGATAGTTCAGAAAATTCTCTTTTATTTATTTTATCATAAAATGATTTTATTAAATCTACATCTGAATTGGATATTTCATCAAGTACTACCAAAGCACTATCATTTTCGTCATTTGTTTCGCTTCGGTAGTCATCATTTATTTGTTCATCATTATTAGCTATATCTATATTCTCAATTTCTACAAAATCTCAAGATTCATTATTGTATCAAATTTGTATTTGTATTTGATTTTCTTGGGTATCGTCCTGTGTGTATCATGTATTGTTTATTTCAGAAAAAACTAATTCTTTGTTTTGACTTTTAACAGATGATACAATCCAATACAAGATTGCAAATACACAAAATATTATAGAGAAACAAAGTGCTATCTTTGAGTATTTTTCAGCATTATTTTCTCGGTTATTATTGTTTTTTTCAGAATTAACTGACATGCTTTCATGGATTTCTTGATTCTTTTTCTCCAAAATAGCCACATCTTTATGATGATTTGATATTTTTGTATTTATACTATCGTCAATAGTTCTCTGCTTTTTTGGTCTGCCACGACTTACTTTACCTTTATTTTCAGCTGCCTCAATAGCTAATTTATTTTTCAATTCTCAAAAATCTTTTTTTGGTCTGCCACGTGAATTAGTTTTTGTTTCCATGATATATATTTTTGTATTTAAAATATGTATTAATTCATATATTCTTGTGTCCTTGATAACCAATATCTAAATGCACTATCGAAATCATCATAATCTTGGAATTCTCTGTTGGACCTCTTATAAACTACATCTTCCATATTTTCATACAATTCATCAGATAAATTTCTCCATGAAGTATTGTTCCTTAATCTTGGGTACTGAGATCTGAGATTACTTATGAGAGTAGGCCAAGTATTATAAGTACTTTCGACCATCTCAAATTCTTTTTGTGTAAATCAATTTAAAGGAGACGCTGAAGGATTGCTAACATTAAAGTCTATATAAGTAGAATCTCATTCTTCATTTTCAACTGTAATCCTATAATATCCCTTTTTAGCAAATTTAAATATATTTTCCACTGTTTTTTCTCATCTATCTGAAGATGACATTGTGATATATCAATTGGTCCATGTAGTAGAGCGATTCGTAAAGTATGTAGAACTTGTCCTTGATATATCAGCCCATGAATTAGATGTTGAAGATCTATATTTTGCAGTGAAATATATTTTTCCTCTATAATAACTATCTGTAGTTACAGTTAAATCTACATATTCAGACGCATCCGGATTTTTATCATTAGTGCTAAGATTCAAATCGTAGTAGTAAGAAGAGCTTCATACATTAAAATCAATATAATCTTCATTTCAATCAGAATCTTTAGCATAAATTCTATAATAACCTTTTTTAGCGAATTTTAAGAAATTGGAGATAACTTTGTGTCAGTTATCGGAAGATTTCATAGAATAATAACCTTGTTCCCATTCATCAGAATAATTGGAGAAATAAGTCGAATTAGTTCTAGAAGAGATGGTAGATCGAGAAGAAGATGTAGAAGATCTAAATTGAACTTTATAGAAATAAACTTTTCAAACATAATCTTCATCAGTATCGATGGTAAGTCTGATATATTCTGAAGTTGATGGTGCTTTATTATTTGTTGTCACTTCTAATTCATAATTGTTATTGTAATCATCATTAGTATCTACATCAGCGCTTCTCATCAGCATTATCATTACATATCATCTCAATTCTTTTAAATTAGGATTTGTGTTTGTTATGATTCATTCTCTATACAATCTATTTAAATGTGTTGAATAATAGACATCATTTCAATCCTTTAAGTTAAATAGTAATCTCGATAATGCTGTTCAAAATTCAGCTCTTGTCACTGTATCATAAGGCCTAAATTTGTTGCTTGGCATATTTATTCACATAATTCATAGTTGGTATGCCAAGGTTACTCAATTGTCATACTGTGCATCTAAACTTGTTGATACATCAGAAAAATTTGGAACATATACATTTGATGGTCTCTTTCAAAGCACATTTATAGCATATTGAGACAGCATTTTAGCCATAGCAATCCTTGTTAAATTTTGATTCATTCAAGCAGCATCTATAGATCTTTTTGTTGTAATACCATAACGATATGCATATTGATAAGCTCTATTCATTTCACTAGAATAATTCCAATTATAATCACTATCATAATAATTATCCCAATCATAATACCAGTTGTAATCCCAATCATCGTCATCATCATAATAATCATCATTATCATCATTATCATCATAATCTCGGTCATCATCATCGATAGCACTTCACCAAGTTCAATTTCTGAAATTGTAATATCTAGTCATTGTGGCAAAACTATCATCTATCGTGATATATAATTTTACCTTTTCAGAAGAATTACTATTGTAATAAAATTTACCATTACAAGCTCAAGCAGGAGCCAACGTGTTATCTGGCAACATTATATCACATTTTACCAGACAAGAAGAGTTTTTACAGTTGATATCACTCTCAAGAGTATATCTATTATCATTTCATTTTTCTATACTTACACAAATGCTATTTTTTCATACAGATTGCGTTATGCAGTTGTTAGCAAAGGAATTTCATGCAAATAAAGCAAAAAAAATGAAACTAAAAGAGAAAACTTTTAATAAATTTTTCATGTCTTTTGATGATTAGTAATAAATAGTTATTCAACATATTATATTATAGTAATTTGTATATGATTTTCAAGTTTATTTACAAATCACTTGACACTAATGAAATATGTTGTATAATTACAGCAAATTACTTATTTCAGAAAATGGAATACACACAAAGACATAATAGTTTAATTCTATTCATTTGCAATTCAATTTTTGTATTGTTGAAATTCTATCCATTTCTCATTCAAAGCATTTCTAGTTTCAGGTCACAAGTATTATTTAGCAGGATTGTATCATCTATATTGACTTCACTACTATTTGAAAATAGAGATTTAATGCTTTTCCATCTCCATTCTTTCAAAAAAAATTTTTCATTGATAATGAAGTGAATATAATTAAATATTACAATGTTTACCATTTAATAAACAAAAAAATGAAAACAGCTTGTAAGGTAATATGTCGAATATTGTGAGTGCTTATTTGCTTTATTTTGACAAATTTAGTCATTTGAACCATCAAATATTGATGAACTAAAGCGTATGCACAAATCCTTAATGAGAAAAATTGGCAAGAATGTATGTCTGAATTTTCAATTTTAAGACCAAGGACACGAGTCTCAATATTTTATCAGGATTTACAAAAAGACACAGAAAAACAAGTAGAAAATTTACTAAATGATTTAGATAATGAAACTTCACAGCAAGTAGACGATATATTTAATGAAATATTATCTGGAGATTCAAAAGTGAGCGAAGAAGAAAACATAAATCATAATCCATATGATCCAGATTATGAGGATGAATTTAATAGCTTTTTTTGAAATTCATCAGAGGATACGCCAGAAGTAATCTCAGTAGAAGAGATTGAAAATTTAGAACCTGCATGATTTGTAGTAGATGACAGTACAGAATATTAATTCAAATGAAAATAAAATTGAAAAAATTTTTTCCACTACAAAAAGTGAAAGTTTTTCTTTATCAAAAAATATAAAATTTAATTATTTAGCAATCGTACAAGATTCCGAATTCTATCTGGATATTCAGACTGAATGAGAACAAATTGAATGAAATATTTTTTTGATTTGCTTTTGAAAATGAAAGGTTATCAGTCAGGTCAATACAAAGATAGATAATTCAGAAAACAAAATCAATGTTTTTATCTTGAGCCTTTTGCAGGATAATAATATTATTGATGTAGACTGAGATATCAAAGTTGAAAAAAATGTATCAAATTCACAATGACATTTGATGGAAAAAAATATAATTCTTTGAAAAAATGTAAAAGCAAAAATGTCTCCAAAGCTTGATGTTTATTCTCAAAATGTCCAAGCGACCCACGGAGTATCAATTGATAAAATCAATCCAGAAAAAAAATTTTATATTGAGAGTAGAGGACTATCAAACAAAGAATCTATTGAATTGAGTATACATGGTTATATACAATACATTTTAGAAAATTTTGATACAATCACAGATTTAGAAAAAAATGAAATTGAAAATACTATTTTATCCAATATTCAAATAGATGACTAAATATTTTGAATTATTACTTGATTTACTAGAAATCGAAAATAAAGGTTCATACATTGAAATTGCAAAAATAATAGAATCCAACAGAGATAAAAAAGTAAAAGCGTATCATCAATACTTTTTCATTTTTGAATGATACAAAAAACTCCTTGAATGAGATATAGAGCCAGAAGATTTTTTACAACTTGGTGATGTTTGATCAAACCTAAGATTTGACCATGACAAACCAGACTCAATCACATTTTTGCAATCAAACCCAAAATTGGATAAAGATACGATATATATCTTCGATTCACTTTCTGATGGAATAATTCCTACGGCTGAAAATGTGTTTTATGTTTAACTGATAATGATATATATAGTATTAGACCCCGGGTAAATCGTAAATTCATAGACAGACTAAAATTTTTAGTTAGTCTGAAAATTAAAAAATTACCCGAGGTCTTTTTCAAAAAAAAATTTTCAGAAAAAATGCACTTTTTTTCAAAAAAGTCTGAAACGCCAGTTTTGACCGCGATAAAAAAGTGCCAAAAAATTTGACATCTTTTTTTTTTTGCATATAATTAAGTTGTCATTAAGACTTTTTATATTCTATTTTAATACAAATGGCAACAAATTTTGAAACAAGACAAAATGATGTCGTAGAAGCAAATCCTGGCGATTGATGAAGGACAGGATGAGATGCGGCAACCGAGATTTTTTACACGGTTAGATCGGATTTTAAAAATTTATTAAAAAGATGAAGAGATGTGATTAATAGCTCGTGATTACTCCCAAATTTTGATTTGAAAAATGCTATAAACAAGAAAAATCAGGAAAAAGCGAAAACTAAGTTTGAAAAACGAATAACTGACGATATTGATCTAAAAAAATGATATGATAAAAATAAAAACGAAAAGGCAAACAATCCGAAATTTCAAAAATATACAGAAAAAATAATGGATTTTTTTGTACAAAATTTAAGTTTTTTACAAAATAATTATGATAATAAAGATTATAGAATATCGTATATTGATAAAGGTGTAACTCCTGCAAGCATGAAAATAGAGTCGGATAGTTACGAGATTAGTAAAAATATGATTAAAATGAAAAGTGATCCTAATATACCAGGTGATGAAGATATAATTATTGAGAATCCAACAATAGAATGGCTGTTTATAGCAATATATGCTTGTACACTTGAAATGCAAGCTAAGAGGGATACTATCGATAAACTAAGAAAAGAAAAATTAAGCAGAATAGCATGACAACAAATTGCTCAAAATAATGAAGCCGCTCATAAACTAGAAGTTGAACAAGCAAATGCTGATTTAGAAGCTCAATTATGAAACTTAGCATAATAGTAAAGTTTAACGAAAAAGGCCTAATTTAGGCCTTTTTTAAATAATAAAAATTTTGTTTATTATTTATTTCTCAATAAATTTCTTGAAATCTTCAAGATTATCAAATGATTTATACACAGATGCAAATCTAATATAAGCTACAGGATCGAAATCTTTTAAAGCATTTAAAATATCATCTCATATTTTTTGTGAAGAAATTTCATCTCATTCAGATGTTCGTTGATTTTCTAAATTATTTAGGACTTCTTCAATCTTTTCACTATCATAATCTCTTTTTGCCAATGAAAGCATGAGAGCTCTTTTGATTTTTTGTCTATCATATAGCTCCTTTTTACCATCTTTTTTTACTACAGTCAAATCTGTAAATTCTCTCCTTTCAAAAGTAGTAAATCTATTATTGCAAAATTCACATTCTCTCCTTCTCCTGATGGTCTGTCAATCATCAATAACTCTACTATCTATTACTTTAGTTTCTAAATTTTGGCACTTAGGACATTTCATAGGAAAAATTTTTTATAGGATAAAAAATTTTTTAGCTAATGGCTGATAGCCTATAGCTAATAGCAATTATTGACTATTTAAATCGCTATTTAGTTTATTAATAAATCAATTTAACATTTTATGAATTTTAATTATTTCTGGGGATATATTACCTAACTCTTCTTCATTGATATATCAAATCTCTTTACATATTATAAGCTGAGTTTTTAATTCTCAAATGCTTCATCTAGCAATATACAAAAATCTTAAAAATTCTTTATCTGATCATCTGTTGTATCATTCTGCAATATTACTAGCAACACTTACAGCACATCTCTGAATTTGATCTCTTAATCAATAATCGTGTTTAAATTTTTCATTATTGATAATCATAAAATAGATTATTTTTGCTAGATTTATTGAGTCCCTCCATATTTGCAGTTCTTCAATTGTTCACATAGAAAATTTTTATGGAATAAATTTTTTGGTTAATGGCTCATAGCTGATAGCTAATGGCAAAGAACTCCTTTGCTATCAGCTATTGGCTATTAGCTATCAGCTATTTTGGAATCAAGTATCTCTTATTGTAATAAGTAATATTTTTCAAAAATCACTTAAACCATAGTACATCTTCACCAGATACAGATTTGTAAATATCCTCTTTTCATTTGATAAATTCTTTTCGATTTGATAATGCGATTTGAAAAAAGGCTTTGTTGTCATCTAAACTAATCCATAATTCTAGTATTTCTTTGAATTCAGATAATATCTTTTTTATCAAAGATTGAATTTTTTTATTGTACTTTTTTGTTATGTTCAAAACATCTACACAGTAAATTTCATAAATTACATCTGCATTGATATCTTTATTTTCATCGTTTTCTAAAAATGTGAGATACATCAGAAATCCTGGTAGTGTTTCCATCATTGATGATATTATACCATATATATTAGTGTCTGAATACTCAGCCTTTAAATCAATGCCACTTAAGTACTTCAATAATCTATCGTAAATCCAAAAGTCAAGAGAGTATAGGCATTCTTTTATATGATAAACATCATCTTCATTGAAATATTTTTTCGCGATTTTACCTAGATTCTTGCTTTCAATTATATCTTGATACTTATCTTTGTACAAAGCATTCAAAAACTCATTTTTATCTTTTTTCACTAATCCTGAAATTTCATGACCAAACATATTTTTGAATACATTGAGAATTTTTTTGTTATTTACATATAGTCTAACATCTTTTTGGTTAATTCGTTGGAAAAGAGTAGCTAAAAAATTTTCTTCAAACATTCTCACAATATGCATATTTGAATAGATGTTTTTTGATGTATTTTTGTATGGCAAGAAAAATTTCTGTTTCCCAGCTCTCACATTTTCCGACACATTTTTGTAATAGAATACATTCTTTCCATAATTATATAGTAATGAACCATAATAATGTATTGTGTTTGCTTTGTGGTCAGACCAATCTAAATATCATAATATCTCATCAATCATTCACTTTTTAAATAGTCTGAAACTCAAACTATCTCATCTGGCAATTCGTAGTCATCAAAGCAGAGTGATATAAAAATTTAAAATTTTTTCCATAATCTTTGACTCTTTTTTGATTCTTTCAGGGACTTTGAAATCTTGTAATCATTCTGGATCCGATCCGATGTCAGACATCATATCATCAATTTCATCACTCAGAGATTTTCAAGTAACTTTTTCTTCATCTCTGAAATAATTCAATATATACTTTTGTACTCATTCAAAAAAGTTTTTTTTGTACAATCTGTGGTCAGTAATAATATTGTACAATTCTTCCAAATTTCACTTTCATTTACGGAAATTGCTTATTTTTTTTGCCAATAAATTTTTGTCATACACTTTTCAAATTATGTCATTTATTACAGATGTAATATCAGCCTCAATAAATACATATTTCAATAAAATGTCTGCTGGCAATATATATTGTAAAATCTTTTTTTCAACTAATGAAAAGTTTGTTTTGTATATGAAATTATTTCTTTGATCTACAAAATTTTCAATCAAAGGTTTCAAATGTGCTTCGTTCAATTCGTCATAAAATATCCATTTATAGAAATCTTCTTCACCATTACTTGGTTCAAAATACACATCATTAAAAAGTTGATAATGATCAAACAACAAAAAGAAAACATCAACTTCACCCAGTAATTCTTTTTTTAATTTCCCAAATTTTTCAATATCAAATTTCTGTCCAGATTGATGAAATATTGTCTCATAAAAATTAAAAAATACATCAATAAACCAATTGAAATTTTTCTGTTTGTCATTGTATGGGAAAACCTTGATCCTCGATAAAAATACAAAATTCAATAAATAGACAGTAAAAACAAAATTAATGAAATAAGCATCATCATAATCAGCAAAAACATCATTTACAAACATACTAATCACGAGAGTCAAAGTATTACCTATATTACTAGGATTCATAAATCTATATCAATTCATGTTGGCAGCTCAGCAATATCCATAATACAAATCAATGTCTTTTTTGCTAATTCATTTACTTTCTCCAAATCATATCTTAAACTCAAAAGGATCAATAGTCACATCAAACAAATTCAATTTATAGTTTTCAATGATTTTTCTGTTTATAATAGAAAAAAATTCTTTTGCAGAGATGAATGATACAAACATGCTGGCAGGATTTACATTATTTGTCATCATATCATCAGGGAAAAGTGACAATAATACTCTTTTAAAAAGTTGCATAAATTTTTTCTCAAAAATCTAAACATACTTATACTATATAAACAAAAAAATTTTTCAAATAAAAAAATAAATAAAAATTTTAATAATTCCAAAAATTTTCAAAATTTTTCAAAAAAATTTTTCAAAAAAATGCACTTTTTTTCAAAAAAGTCTGAAACGCCAGTTTTGACCGCGATAAAAAAGTGCCAAAAAATTTGACAAGTTTTTTTTTTTTTGTGTATAATTAAATTGTTAAATTTAAATTTTATCATTTAATTTGGAGATGATGCAAGATGAAAAATTATTAGAGGCATTCAAATCGTTAAGTATAGAAGATAAACAAAAAAAACTTTTGGCTATATTTGAATATGCAAAAGACAAATTTGATTTTTCGGAGAATGCAATAAATTATTTATCTACAGACACATTACCAAATGAGTTAGTGATGATAAAATTATACGAATTTGTAATCCATGTGACGACAGCTGCACAAGAGAGAATACAGAATAGACAGCAAGAATTAAAAAACAATTTAAAAGAAAAAGAAAAAATGGAAGAAGAAAAGGATTCCCAAGATGCAGATAAATTATTGGATTTAATAGATTTGCTTTAAAAAAACTTTTTATATATTAATATTATTAAAATGGCAGGAGAAAATTTAAAACAATTCGAAGCTTTGAAAGAGACTAGTAAAAATAGTTTGTCAGAGCAAGAAAAATCTAATCTAAACAAAGTATCTGAGAGAGATTATAGGCAAGCTTTGTCTAAAGTAGAAAATCAAAAATTTACAATTAATTGAAAAGAGGTTCTTTTGAAAACAATTGTTGAAAATTTAACATTTAGTAAAGATGGAAAGACAGCATATTTAGATTGAAAAGCTATAGAGCCGATAAGTGAGTTATGAGCAGCATTACAAGTGTTGGTTATTGCAAATGATTTTTCAGTTTGAACAGCTAAAATTGATTGAACAGTTTGAAAAGACACAATTGCGTGACTTCAAAACTTGAGGAATAAATATTTAGCTGAAGGCTCAAAAGAAGATACACCAACAAAGCCAACAACACCAGAAGTAAATCCTGATGAATTTAAAGTACAAACTGTTGATCAATTAATTAATACAGCAATTTATAGAGGATATGTTGGTGAATATGAAAACGGGTACAATTTATTAAATAAAGATTGAACTCTAAAGGAGGTAAAAAAAATAAATGATAAGATTACAATTATTTATAAGTCTCCTATAAATGGAAAAGAACAGGCTATTTCAATTGATGCAAGTAAATGTAAAAAATGAAGATTGTATAGTGTTGATGATTTCTGAAAGGCAATTGAAAATGCTATAACACAAAACGAAAGAAATTTATGAAATGATAAATTAAAAAGAGAAGCTGAAGAAAAAGAAAATAATGAAAATGATAGCATTAAAGAATGAATAAAAAACTTTAATGAGAGCACAATTTCAAAAAAATTCATTAAAGATTATTTACAAGATATAAAATATGTAAATTATAGTCATCAATTGTTTACTATAAAAAATAGTAGAGATTGAAAAGAAAAACAAATTCATAGAAACGCTTTATTAACAAATGGTAAATTTGATGGAGTCAAATTTAGGCAAAGATTGGAAATGGTCTATGAGCAAGATGCAAAAAATTATAATGTAAAAAGTTGAATAAATGATTTTAAAGAAACAAGTATAGGGAATAAGGTTGTACAATGATATTTCAAAGAGAAAAGATTAAATATTACATGCAGTAAAGTATGAATAGCTGAAATTACAGTGAGAGATAACTTGGGTAAAAGTAAACCATTTTTGAGACAAGATATAGTATGAAATGATGGTTTATTTAATGCACAAAATTATGAAAATAAGTTAGTTGAGTTATATGAAGCCGCTGCAATTGAACACTATAAAACCACATTTGAAACAAGAGAAAACAGAATTAAAAGTACAATTATTACAGATCTTGATTCTGCAAAAACATATTCACAACAATGTGACGGTATCATAAAAGATATAAGTTTAATTAATTCGGAAAATTATACAGTGCTAAATGATATAAAGACTCGTGTTACAGAATTAAAACAAAATGCAGAAAATGATAAAAAAAGATTTGAACAAGAGCAAAAAAATAATAACGAATATGAAAATTTTAAAAAGCAAATGGATAAAGATTTAAGTATTATTAAATCAAAAGCGGGAAAAAAATTATCTGCAATAGATATGCAACAGGCTAAAGAAGATTGTTTAAATTTGTTAAGAAAATACATAAACATTACACCAGTTTCGGGTAAATATGATACTTATAAGCAAGAATCATTGAAGAACGACGCAAACAAATTTATTAAGGTTAATAAAAAACAAGAGTATCTCGATAAGGTTAAAGAAATGAAAGACTATATAGGATATTTTGGGGTTCACTTTGAATATTAGACTTTTATGTAAAAATAAAAATCACTCCAATATTGGGGTGATTTTTTTTAGAACGTATATCTCATGATTAGTGAAATGTTGGTTAATAGATGCACAATCATCGAGCTTAATAGACCAGTAATATGACTTAAAGATATTGATAATAATATACTTGTACTCTTATTTTTAAGCCTTTTAAATATATATGTCTGAGATATATTATAAGCAACAGCATATAATAGCCCCATGACTCCTTGCATCACAATATGTACACTAATCATTTCCTTGGACTCAAGAACGGGATTATAATGCTTGTATCCAAATAGAGCAGAGATTGCCACCAAGATAGCAAAGCACACCAATAGGACGATGTTTTTATGTTTTTTCGCCTCATATTTCCACATATGTATAACACATGATATGAAGAATAAAGGGACGAACCTCCATACTAATTCTTCTTTTATTACTGATGGAACTGTGCTTTTTATATGGTACATCTGGTACGATTTAGAAAATATTTTTACGCCTCCAAGATATACTTGATTACAAAGTGAACCATAGCCATATGACAAAAATGTCATAACACAAATAAATAGTATTGGAGCTAAAATAGCCCAAATTTTTTTATTTTTTGTTTTCATTTTTTTAGATTTTTTTTTGTTAACACTGATTATAATTTTATATATTTTTTATAAAAAGTCAAGTAATGTTGGTGTAGATTTTACTTCAAAAGTACACAGTTAGAAAATATTCCTTGCTTTTTTATAAAATTAATAATAAATTTTAACACTTTCATACAAAACTGTTAAAAATTGTTTTCATTCTCATTAAAACGAAAAAATGCCATAGATTTATTAATTTAAATTAAATATTGGGATTTCTATAATCTGTAAATTAGACTAATTTTGTGGAATATAATCCATAAAATAGCTTGATTTTGTGGAATAGAAATTTTATACAAATTATATTGTTACACTATTATACATATTTGTAAATATGAAAGATGTGATGCTTGTGATGCTTTTACAAAGAATTGAATTGTAGGCTTAACATATAATCAAGAAAAAGAGATAGAAATTAAATGAAAAAAAATTATAGTAAAACTTGTACGAAAACGACTTTTAGAAAATACTCAAAATCCATAATTCTTAATTATTAATTGACCACATGTTTTCAATCTACATTCATATTCCTTTTTGCAAAACTAAATGCAATTACTGCAATTTTCAAGTCTGTCCGTTGGATAAAATGAAATCTGAAATAATCCAACCAGAACTTGAAAAATATACAAATCAAATAATTTCTGATATTAAAAAATATTCTGAAATATTGGATGATAAAGAAGTAAAATCCATTTATTTCGGTGGATGAACTCCACAGTTGATTTGATTAGAAAATATTGAGAAAATTACAGACACAATCATTGAATGCTTTGATACTGAGAACTTGTGAGAGTTTAGTATTGAGATGAACCCTTACCCAAAAGAGGAAGTTTACCATATCGTCCAATCTCTGACACAAAAATATAGAGAATTTTCGAGAGTCAGGTTTAGTTTCGGTATTCAATCTTTTGAAAACAAAATGTTATCGGCGAGTGGAAGAGATATCACATTTCCATGAATTGTTGACTTTCTCCGTGATTTGCAACCATTGAAAAAAGATAACAATGTCTTTAATTTAGATTTTATAGCATTTGGATATTTCAACAAGAGTAAAACTTGAAATTATCAATTGCGAAATCCAACTGCAATGAATTTCTTTCAAACTTTAGCCACAAGTAAATTCATCGATTCCTATTCACTATATACTTTAGAACTTTTCCCTGGAAGTTTTCGGTATTATAAAGAGAAGAAAAAAAACCATTCTGAGTGAAAAAAAATCCTCAGTCCTTCGGACAGCTCCTTTAAAAAGGAGCAAAACATTTCCCTCTTTTTAAAGAGAGCATGTCCGGCTTTAGCAGGAGTGGCCGAAGGCCAGGAGATTTTAGATTCTTCAATTCTTTCAGGATGACAAGAATATTGAGATCAAGATGATATTTATGAAGAATTTGCAATATTAAAAGATATTTTGCTTGATGCTGGATACAAAAGATACGAAATTTCTAATTTTTCATTGCTTGGAAAGAGTAGTATCCACAATAGGACTTATCGAGAAATGTGAGATTACTTGTGACTTGGTACTTCTGCTTCATCTTTTTTCAAAAATCCGAATTCAAAATTATGCTCACTACTAAACATTCCAAATAATATCCCGGCAGTTCGTCGAACAAATGCTTTAGAATTTCCAAAATTCTATTCCTGAAAATCAGAAAGTGAAATTATTCCTATGACTGAAAAAGATTTATTGATAGAGGAGTTTTTCCTTGGTCTCAGGACGGACAATTGAATCAAAAATATCCAAAAATATAAATCAGTTTTAGTCCCAGATTACGCTGAAAAAATAAAATCATATTCAGACCAGTGATTTATCGAAATTTTAGAAGATTGAATTAGATTTACAGACCAATGAATGGATATATACAATGATATTGTTACAGAACTTTTGGATGAAATATAGGACAATTAAGAATCCGAAATCAATAGTGAATAGTTTTTAAATTACTGAATAATAATTATTGATTTTTAGTTTTTTTAATTATTATTTTTCATACAAAAAAGCCACCCGAAACGAGCAGCTTTTTGAAATAAGTTTGGAGATACTCAATTACGATTGTCTCACGGGTTTCCAACCGTCACTGGTAGATTCTCTGGTAAACAGCCGGACATACATGTTCGATCTCTTGTAAGAAATAGCAGATCCTAGGAGATGCTGTGCTTCTACAAGTTCGCCGAACTTCTCAGCATCCAGTTCAAGTCCCAAGAAACGTGACAAAGTCGGTCCAGGCTTGACATTGAATTTCACAACCAAAAGATCACGAAGAATTTCGGTCAACATTTGAGTTGTCTCATCTTGTAGCTGTACATCTTGTTGAGGATTGATCCTCTCAAAGAATGCTTCAATTCGTTGCTTGGCTTGTTCCACTTTTTCAGTGTCCATTTCGTTACTGGTATTGCTCATGATGACCACTTTCCGTAAACCATCAGAGCTGACAAGCATTTTTTGTGTAGCCTTGGCGGACAAATTTGGATATATGTTTTGTTCCAAAAATCTGTCCATAGCTTGTAGAGATTCAACCACATGATCATTCATGAGAAAGACTTTTTCAATGGCAGAATCAGTTTTCTCCAGTTGAAGTTTTTCAGTGGTCAAAATTTCAGACAACTCTGTTTCGGCGACCAGAATCTCTTTTTCCTTTTTCGCAATGGCCTCGCGAGCTAAATCGCGTTGTTTCGTCAATTCATCAGATTTTGCCATCCAACCATTTTTGGTTTCCCAAAGTTTTTGCACAGTCTTGTTGACTACACCATTGCTGACTGGATCGACAGTTAGACCTTTTTGTACTCTCTTTTGGAGTTCATTTTCTGCTCTCAAAAAAGCATTGTAGCCGAGAGTCCACCGTCTACGAGCATCAGCCTCTTGTGTTTTCAGTGGCTTTAACTCTTTTTTTAATCTAGCGATAATCCTTTCACTAGCTTGTACTTGGGTACTTTTTTCCATATTATTATAAATTTGTGTTTATGTTAATATAGCTATTATTACACAATATGTTTTTAAAGTCAAGATTTTTGTTGTAAAAATTATTATAATTTATTTTTCGGATTATTTTGTGAAAAAATATCCCAAAAAATTTGCATTTTTTTATTTTTTTAATTATAATTAGGTATTAAATTTTATATTATTTATGAAATAGACATGATTAATGACATTTCAAATTCACCTTTAGAAAATAGAGGACAAGACATTATACAAAACAAGACAGAAAACACCAAAATAGAACTTGTAGAAAGTCTTGTTAACGAAGAAGGTAGAGAGACAATGGACAAAGATTGAGAATATATAGAACTTTATCAAAAACAAAATGAAGTTGCTCAACAATTAGAAAAACGAGCAGAAGAAAATAATTTAAAAGATAGAGATTGATCCAAATTGTTTTTTAGTCCAGAATTATTGAAATTTGATGATGATATTGTGGTTTATAGTGCATGAATTCCATCTGTTCAACCATACTTGTTTAGGATGAAAAATTGAACTTTTGAAGAAATTCCATTACTTCCAGAAAAAATTCATTATGATGGGGAAAATGGAGTAATATGTAGAAATATTAGAATAGTTAAAAATTGAGTATATTCAGTAGAATTAGTCCATATGAAGAATCATCGAGTAGAGCAGCGTTGAGGTAGATGAGATGTCTACTTATGAGATTATACTGAATCATATTTTATTGATAAATCCTGAAAAATATTAGAGCAAATTTGACAATTATGAGATTTTGTAAAAGAAGATGGTATTTATAGTAAGCACAACCGACAATATGCTTCTTTGTGATTTAGACAAACAGAATTATCGAAGTACGATTTGAATTGAAAACTGCAGTCAAAATCTTTGACAATCTTTGATAAAGATTTACATGAATTATTTACTATCGAAAATAGTCAACAGTATCGAGTTCAATATTGTGATGATGAAATATGTATTTGCCAAGATATATATTCACCAACAAAAAAATATACAATCGTAGATAAAACATGAATTATCGCCCAATGAACAGTAGATGAACTGAAATCAAATGAGCATATGCAAAAATTTTTGGAAAGAGAAGAAATAAGACAACAAAAGCAGAAAGAAAACGAGGATAAAATACGAGAAACGAGAAGACTTCCATTTGGAGAAAGATTTAAAGAAATAAATCACTGTATCCTTTCGTTTAATGAAAAAGGAGATATAGCAACGATTAAAAACGACAAATGAGAAACATTATATGAAATAACAGACGTTTTGGATTTTTATGAAAATGATTACAGTCCAGAGTTTAGGACAAGAAATTGAAACTTAGAAATATCTGAACGAGACAAAGATTCAAATATTTTGTTTATGAAAAAATATGAATGAGGTTACCAAAAAAAGTCAATTTTCATAAATAAAACGACATGAGAAAAACTTGAGCTTGATTGATTTAAATGAATATATTCATCTTTGAGTTGAAAATTGATTGAAGTTTTTGTAAATTGAAATGATTCAGAAATTTATGATGAAAATTTAAATAAATTATGAATGAGAATTTGGTCTGGATACTGACTTTATGCTGTAGCAAGACAAGAAAATTGAGATATAAAAACTTATTTATACAATTCAAATACATGAAAACAATTGTTCGAAGTTGATAATAATATAAACGTAATAAAAAGAACATATCGTGATGAAAAACAGCAATATCATCTAATTATACAAAAAAAAGACTGAACTTTAATTGAAGTTTCCCCATAAATTAAATTTTAATTCTTAATTATTGATTCTTAATTAATAATGATATGATTTTCCAGTTTCAATAGTTCAAATCCTATAAATTTGTTCCAATAAAGTCAATTTTGCGAGTCAATGAGGTAGTGTAATCTTTCAAAATGCTACCTTTTTTGCTCAAAATTTCAGGAGTTCATCTTCATTCAAGCCATATGGTCATCAAATAATGAAAACTATATTTTTATTTTTACACATATCCAAAAATTTTTCAGTACTTACCAAATCTCCATCTTTACTCATCAAAATATAATCCCAATCCTTATACTTTTTACCCAATTTTTCCAAAATTTCTCAAGTTTCTTTCTCAATTATCTGCTCTCTTGTCCCATTTTTGCATGGTTTCAGATTTTCCAAAATTACAGACTTTCAGAGTCTTTTTGTATATTCTCAAATTGCACTAGCCCAGTGCTTATCCGAATCAGAAATATTTAAAATTACATAAGTCATGAAAAATTTTACAGAGTAAAATTTTCAGCTATTAGCCTATGGCCAATAGATTATAGCTTCTTATTTGCCATTAGCTACTAGCTATCAGCTATCAGCTGTCAGCTAAAACAATATATATCTATCATGCTCTCAATCGTAGTAACTTTTCACTTTAATCACATCTCATTTTTTGATTCATGAACTTTCAAATTCTTCCATAAATCATAGTTCATTTATCATTTTCCAAAAATACATTTCTCATTCTTCATTTCACCATTGAGTGATGAAAACTCGTTTACAAAATTCTGGATCTCTAACTTCTCGTACTTTATTGTATTTCGAATCTATTTCATCTATATATCATTCGTCCAAAAGCTTTTGCTTTTCAGTACTTGTTATGTCTTTTACCAAGATATTATATTCGTCTATAAATTCTCATTCCTGCACATCATCATCAAAAATATGTTCAGCTGTTGGCGATTTTTTCAAAATTTCAGCGATTTTATTTATCCATTTATCCAATCAATAGTGTGATGCTGCAGAAACTACAAAACAATTTTTTTCAAGGATATCTGCTTTGATTTCAAAATTCAATTCTTTTTGAGTAAATTCATTCAACTTGATTAAAAATTGATTTTTGTATTCTCAGACTATTTCATTATCATTTATCAAATCATATTTGTTCAATGCAAAAATTATCTTTTTGAAAAGTATTATTTCATCATTTTTTTTTGCGATTAAGACGATAGCTCACTCTCTTTCTTCCAAACTAATCTCAGCATCAGCATCCACTTTTTCATGTATATATTTTACTATTTCATCCAATAATTCTGGAATTTCATTTAGTCAATTATCCAATTTTTCCAAATCTCAGATAAAACAGAAAATTCTGGATTTCAATATATGCCTCAAAAAATCATTTCAAAGTCCCTTTCATTCGGCAGCTCACCTAATTAACCCAGGAATATCAATCATATTGAAATGAAAATCTCATACAGAGACACTTCCAAGATTTGGCACAATAGTAGTGAAAGGGTAGTCTCAAATTTTTGCTTTTGTATTCGATACTGAATTTATCAAACTAGATTTTCCTACGCTCGGACTTCAAATCAGAGCGACATCAGCCAAAAGCTGCAATTCCAAAATCACATTCTTTTTCCTTGCCGGTTCTCAAAGTAAAGCAAAAGTGGGGTATTGATTTACTGAATCTTTGAAATGTATATTTCACATTCATCATTCTCATCATTTCAAAGCAACCCATTTTTCTCCATCTTTTGAAAGTTGTTTTATGATATTTCATTCTTCATCTTTTATTATCGTTCAGACTGGCACATTCAAAATCAAACTTTCACCATTTGCTCAGTATTGATCTTTTGTCCTTCCAGGTTCTCAGCTTTGCGCTTTAAATATCTTTTTATACTTGTATGGCAAAAGTGTGTCTTCATCTTTTGTAGCAAAAAAAATGAGGTCTCAACCTTTTCATCCATCTCAACCATTTGGTCATCAAAAAGCCATTTTAGCTTCTCTCCTACCAGAAGCCAATCAATCTCAACCTCTTCAGGATTCTATATGTATTTGTACTTCATCATAAAATTGCATATTTTTGTTTTTTCATATAAATCAACAATATAAATATTGAAAGTATATATTTTTTCAAGTAAAATAGATTAAGCATTATAAGCCTCTAATATGAGTGGATCAAATGTAGTATCAATTTTTAAGTTGTTTAATGCTTGTGTGGATTGGCTTACTACTTGTTCAACATCCTGTCACATATCAACCAAATTAGGTAAATCTCCACAATCTCTCTTTTTTGTATAATTTTCTCGCAAAATTCACATTTTTCTATCAAGTAGCTTTTTTCAAGTTGTATTTGTTTCTGACATTATTTTCAAAGCGTTTTCAAATTCATCCAAATCTATTATCCTTCCAGTTCATTCGTCCTGTGATAATAAATCCAAAAAGATATAATAGTTTAATTGCTTATTTCAATTTTTCTCAGCAGTTGCTTTTGATTCATAAGAAATAAAATTGCCGTTTGATACTGATAAATCTTCATTTTCTCTTTGCATTGTATTTACACTTGAATCTACTACATCGGCTTTTACTGCTAAATTATCGGCGAATAAATACCTCAATAAATCATCCTTTTCAACTAAATCTTTATTTGTGGATAACTTTTCATCTAGTTGATTTATATAATTTCTAAACCTCATTAATTGATTTGGACTTTCTTTATAATTTTCTATACTATCAGATATTAATTTTATCAGCTTAAATTGTTCAGATTCATTACCTTCACTGACAATTAAACAACCATTTAATTTTTCATCAATATCATTTTTATTATAAAATTTTGAATAAATTGTCTTTATGATATCCTGTTTTAATATATTTTTTTCGTTAAATTTAGATACTTCATCTTTTATTACTTCCATATTTGCTCATAAAATTCACTTGAAATTTTTTAAATAAACGGCTTCTGTCATAATAAATCATTGCATGCGATCATATTGATTTATGTTAAATGATAATTT
Organism: uncultured bacterium; assembly: GCA_937906635.1. Classification (GTDB taxonomy): domain Bacteria; phylum Patescibacteriota; class Gracilibacteria; order Absconditabacterales; family Absconditicoccaceae; genus JALOAF01. The sequence goes on from CALCYP010000079.1 coordinate 21,597, forward strand.
ATTAATTATATCGAAATTGATAGAATTTGCAGTTTGTTCCATTTCTTTCATTGTTGGTAATTTTGTTCTTATTCTATCTCTTTCTCAATTTGATTTTCAAATTTTATAACATCCATCATGGTCATTGTAATTTAAAAAATTATCAAATTCTAATGTTCCAGAATTTGTATTATAATACAGCTTGATGTAGTTTTTATTGACTCAGATAGTTCCACTCATGCTTATGATTCAAGTTTTTTCATCAAATTCAATATTTTCATTTATGTCTTGTATCTCAAACTCACTTGCAAAATTTTCTCCATTATCATTTACTGTATCAAAGAATTTAGATATCGCACGGAAACAGCAAACCATACTACATCTTCTGATATTGATATTTTTTATTTTTTCTTTTTCAGTATGCTCTCATCTTTCTTTTATAGCGAGATTCACTATCATTTCATTGATCGTTTTTTGAGTATCTTTGACACTTTTGATGTTGATAGCATTTTTTACGACATCCATATTGATACTTAAATCATCATCCAAACATTGCACATTGTACAAAAAAGTAGGATCTCATTTTTTTTCTTCTTTTAATTTAGCAAATAATCTTTTTTTATCGTCCGTACTAATAGATATGTCCATATTGTTATCCAATTTATCATATTCTCAATATCAATAAATATAATCACTAATTTGTTTATTGTTTTCAACAATTGCTATCGGCTTTATGTCTTTCATATTCCCAGTTGAATATTCAATTGAAGCGTTTATTCTTCTAGTGGAATATTCTTGACTTATTGACACGTTATTATCGTTTTTTATTTCTTTTAATTTCCTTAATCTTTTTCATTGATGAAAAAACATACTTAATCGTTTATACGATTCTTGTTCTTCTTCAGTTAGTTGCTCTCTTTTTTTAACCTTTTTTGATAAATATTTATATTTGAAAAATAAATTTTCTAAATCTTTTTTTTGATGTCATTTTCATTGAACTTTTTCCAACAAAAAATCTATATCTTTGTCCTCTTCAGCAGAAATTTCTTCAGAATCTACGTATTTAGAATAATCTGTCAAATCTTCCTTGTTGTATACTTTATCCATAATTTTCTCCAATGAATCAGGATGAGATTCAAAAATTTTATCCTTTACTTCATTTAATAAATTTTCACTTGTTTTTTCAAATCATTGTGAGATAGCAAACAGATGTTTTCCAAAAATTTCATAAAGATCATCTTTTATATCTTCGTATTTTTGTGTATCATCGCCAAATAATTCAGAGATTCCATATGCACATTCATTGAAAAATCATTCTACATATTTTTTATTTCATAGTGTATCAAAAGATTCTTTTTTGAAAATTTCTTTTTTCATATTTTCAAAAAAGGGAGATATTTTTAGATTTAACATATTTTGAATTTTCTTATCCGATGGCCATTGAGTATTGGCTTCATTAATATTTTCATTATTTGTTAAATTATTATTCACTCAATTAAAAGGGGGGGTATTATCAGTGTCATCAGTGACATCAATATCTTTTGGTTTGCTGTCAATCTTTTGTATCTCTAACGCTCTGAGTTGTCTTTGTTTATTTGTATCGGGAATTTTCCTGATTTCTTTATCTCTTGTAATTAATGTAGGATATCTAAATTCAAAAATTCAGACATCAATTCTATTTCAAATGATAGCCAATCTTGTTTTGTTTAAGTTTCATCAATATTCTTTGCATCATCTACTCCAAATTTCTTTTATTATGGAAAATTCATTATCTGAAAAATTTTCTCAATACCAATCCATAATATTTTTAAAAATATTGAGAAATTGCCCTTCATTTTGTATTCCATTGAGTTGCTTTGGTAAATTTATACTATAATTTCAAGCTTCAAAATTTTCCATGAAAAATAAATAAAATAAACAACTATACAATTATATACGAAAATCAAAAATTTTGCAAATTTTTGCTGTTGATTTTTAGAAGAATTTATATATCATAGTAAATGCTGTATTTTTTGTATTGTTTCATGGGTGTGTAGCTCAGTTGGCTAGAGCAGATCCCTCTTAAGGATAAGGTCGAGGGTTCGAATCCCTCCACACCTAAATCAATAATATAGCACAATGTGATAAATATAAGTCCATGTACTAGCTACATGGACTTTTTTTGTAGGTCTTGTAGTGAGTTAAAAGTCCTTATTCGTTTTAGCAAGGAATTAGCTGGTACTTGTTCATATAGTGCTGTAGGCACTGCTAATTCCCCTACAGCACAATATGAGTAAGTACTTTTTTCTTTAGACACAAGTCGTCTGTATGATAAACGGACAAGGAAAGAGACTGCTCATATCGTAGTAGTCTTTTTATTTCTTAATCGCGTATTATCATGACAGAAAAAGAAAAGATCGTAGAGGTAGAATCAGAACAAGAACTATCAGATGAAACTTTGATTAGTTTTTGTGAAGATTGTAACCTTATGGAGTACTTTAATGAGTACGAAACAAATTTACTTTCTAATTTTTAGTAATGGATAGGCAATGATTTATATTCTATAATTCATTCTATGAGGCATTATCTGATCTTCCAGATCAAAATCAATTAGAATTATATAGAGCCATTGCTGAATATTCATTTACTTTTAATGAACCAACAAATCTTACTGGAGTAAGCAAAACTATTTGGAAATTGATAAAGCCACAACTTGATGCAAACAATAAGAGGTTTCAAGACTGAAAAAGGGGTGGTAGACCAAAAAAAGAAACCAGTGGTTTTGAAAATGAAATAACCAGTGGTTTTGAAAATAAAAAACCTAAAGAAAAAGAAAAAGAGAAAGTAAAAGAAAAAGAGAATATATTATCTACTAACGTAGATAACAGCAAAGCTGATGGTTTTTGAAATGAAGATGTGAATGAATGTTTAGAGATTATAAAAAAATTTAATGATTGAATAGTTGATTGAACAGTTAAAGAACAAAGGCAATATGCTAAATTGTTAATTGACAAACTTCAAAAAATTGAGAGTGTAAAATTATGAAATTACACATGGAATCAAGTTTTAGAAACGATTTTACAAATTGTTTCACAGAATACATATCATGCACAGAAGATCGCATGACCGAAAAAGATTTATTACGAGTTATGAGGTTTGATGCAGATATGTAAGCAAGAGTTTTGAAAAGCAAAAACAAAAGAGATCCCTTTTATTTCTTGAATATGATAGATGGAAACAGCAATTAAAGAGTACAAAGAATTGACAGTTATATCAACATTTGACTGAGATATACTTACAGAAGCAAGTATTGATATAATGGAACAAGCACTGAATACTCAATGAAATTTCATAAGAATTTGAGATGAAGTTATTGCAAAAAATCAAATCAAAAAAATCTGAAAAAGAAAAGTAGATTCAATTGAAAATTTTATTTTGCAGTTTTCAAGAGAGATACAGCAAAAACTAAAAGAAAGAGACAGACAAAAATTTGAGAGAGTATGAAAACATTTTGAGAGTATACAAGAGATTCAAAATTACATTACAAGCAACAACCTTTTATAATTAACCACCACAAAATGATAAAAATTAATTCATGAAAAGTATTGTTTAATTGAGTTGATATAACAGATCAACCAGTGTTAAGATATGCAACAGTGAATTGAAAACGATTATTACCATCAGAATGAGAGAAAAGAGAGAATCGGATTGACTGTGTAGATGAAAATGAGTGATTATTTGAAGTTTACTTTAATTGAGATCTACAATGCTTTGTGAGATGATGTTCAGAGGCTAAGAAATATTTACAAGAGCTAGTAGATGCTGAAGATTATTACAATGGAAATGAAAAGATAGATGAGTTTTACATTGGCTAGATAAAAATGGACTACAAAGTAATAGAGAGAAGAAGTTTATTCAAGGTATTCTTACAGAGAATATGATTCAAAAGCTATGCAGAGTATATCAACTTGTTTTGAGATGATATAGAGAAAAGAAAAATAGCGACAAAACGATTTTTAGATACTTACCAACACAAACATGAAAGAATTACAAATGATACAGTCAGTGCTTAAAGCACCAAAATGACAATTTAATACTTTTGGAAAATATAAATACAGATCGTGTGAAGATATAGTTGAAGCTGTAAAGCCATTATTGAAAGCACATGAATGTGTATTGACTATGAGCGATGAATTAGTTTTGATTTGAGATAGATATTATATCAAAGCTACAGCAACTATCACGAATAAAGAATGAAAACAAGTAGTGACTACATGATATGCAAGAGAAGAAGAAAGCAAAAAAGGTATGGATGGTAGCCAAGTAACATGAGCTAGTAGTAGTTATGCAAGGAAATATGCTTTGAACTGATTATTTGCTATAGATGATGGAGTAGATAGTGACAAGACAAACACATGAGATAATAAAGATGATGATAAGCCACGAATTACAGAAGAACAAATTATGGCTTTGAAAGACAAAGTAGATCGAGTAAGAAAATTCAAGAGCAGTGCTGAAATGGTAGCAAAGATTAGAGAGAGCTACAAGGTATCAAAAGATAGTGCAAAAGCACTTGATAGTATTTACTTCTTAATAGCATGAGATGAATGAGAAAATTGAGCAACTGATAGCGAGACATGAGAATTACAAAAATAAATGACTTATGTTGACTAATGATGATCTATTTGGACGAATGTGTTTACAAGACGAAATGATAACATTATCAAGTCAAATAAAAGCAGAGTATGCAGAAAGAAAAATAGTAATGGACGTTGAGAAATGACAGAGACTTATTGAGTTAAAATTAGAATTAGACGATAATTGAAAGAAAATGTATACAGATGCAACAGCGAACTGAAAAATTGATTCAGAATATCAAGATGAAGACATAGAGCAGTCAACTAGGAAGTTACAGTACGAATTATTGTATAACAAAGCTATGACAATTACAGAGTTTATAAACATAGTAAAGCTAAATAATAAGGCTTTATTCACAATTTAGATGGTGCATGTATAACCGAAATACAGGATTAGAAGTTATCCCACACAAGACCTAAGCATGTCTATAAACTGCTAGGATTGCTACAACTTACCCAAGTTGCGATACTATTTAAGATGATTTGGTTTGTCCTGAGCATGACATAAAAAGGCTCACTTTAATATCTAAATAAACAAAATGAAAAACGATCTAATCTTTATGAAACGATGTTATGATATGAAACCTTTCTTTCTATATGAGATAGAAAAACAAATAGAGGAGTGAGATTTTACATGGACATTACCATGAATAATTGATGCTTTACAATGTATTGATATGAATAATCGAACTATTGAAACATATTTGTTTATGAAATATTGAGAAGCTTTTTTATCAGAAATACTAATGAGCAAAAATGATTACAAAAAAGAAAAAAAAACCAACTAGAAAACAGCAAATGAAAATTTTTGATAAATTACGAAGTGATTTAGTCAAAATCAGAGCTTGATATAAATGTGAATATTGTTGAAAAACGACATATTTGAATAGCCACCATATATTTACAAGACATAATTATAGTACAAGATACGATTTAGATAATTGAGTATGCTTATGTGCTTGACATCACACATTCAATGGTCACTTTTCTGCTCACCAAACTCCAACAGAATTTACTAACCGAATAATACAGAAAAGATGACAAAAACGATATGATGAATTAAAATACAAAGCAAATCAGCTACGAGATAAAGATTATGATAAGATAAAAGACTATTTAGATGCTAAAGAAAAAGAATTATGTACAGAATCTATTATAGAGACAGACATTGCAAAGTAAAATATATTGTAGTAAGACAAATATCATGGAATCTAATAGAATTGTTTATGAAAACACAAAAATGATCCTTTATGTACTGAACAAATATAAGAAAAAGAGGCAACCACCACAGAAGCCCCTTTCCTACCATAGAGGTAGGATAAAAATATTTATCCTTTAACAAAAATCAATATGAAACAGAAAAAACGTATTTTTTCCATAACTTGCAAATAATTCAATAGATTTTTCATTATTATTTATTTCAGTTATACAATATAAAACATCATTTAAACTATTTTTTTTTGTTAGTATCTTAAAATCTTTATCAAACAATGCCATTTGAATATCATCACCACAGCTAAAATAATATCCATTTTTTAATGTTAAAAAAAATTTAACTGACGTTTCATGTTTAAAAATTAATTTCTCGAATCGAAGAATTTGATAATCTATTTCTATTTTTTCTATTATTTCAGAAGTAAAAAATTTTTCAATCTCTTTTGTAAATATATAATCAACTCCAGAATTATTTGAACAAAGAAGAGTGGATTTATATAGAGTCTCTTCTAATTTATCATTTTCTAAATCTATTTGAAAATTTAATCTTTTCATTAGGGAAAGTAATCCTTCTAGCTCATTATACTTTTTTAATAAAATATTTTTATCAGATGCTCCTATATCTAATTTATAAAATGGATGATCTTGAATAATATATTCAACATTAATATTATAAACATTGTCATCAGACAGATTTTTATCAAATTTAAAATATAATTTAAAATTATATTCGAATTGAAAATTATTTATTTGATTTTCAATTATGCCTTTACAAATGTATATATAATTCAAAAAAAGTTTGAAATTTATATTTAATTTTGTTTTATTTTCATATTCACTATTATTATCCATAAGATTTTTCATTTCATTAAAACTTATTATTTTTTCATCTTCATAAATACATTCAATTTTATTTAAGATCGGAAGAGCACACGTCTGAACTCCAGTCACCAGA
>CALCYP010000080.1 GCA_937906635.1 uncultured bacterium
TTTTTGTTTATTTTCTATATATTCTTTTATTTGTGTTTCGTTTTCCATAATGTATAAGATATAAAATCATTAATTTTTTTGTTTTTTTCGTATTGAAATATTGTTGCTATTATCTTCTATATTGTTTAAAAAGTCGACAAAATCTGTTTGCTTATTTTCATCATTGCTTATTGTTGGCATTCTTTTTTTAAATTTATCATCTGTTAATACTCTTACCCCATTTCACAAATTGTTTCAATTATGGAAATACAATCACTTATAAGCTCAAGCTACTGATCCATATTTAAAATAAGGAGATTTTTCTCATTTATGGTGATATTCATCTAAGAGGAATCAAATCAAACTTGACATAAATAATCACTCTCTCAATGGCATTTCACTAAGTTTGGACATATTGCCATTATCGACTTTAATTTGTGGAATACCTCAAGATAATCATAAAATTTTAATTTTTCTATCTCAATCCTCTCATGTAACTTTAGCTTCAAAAGCACGATCATATGCTTTTATCGTATATTTCGTAGAATCATTTGGATCTTGTATTGCATCAAGTTTTCTTCTTGCTCCTCTTTCTTTGCTATTATTTTTATCAGTCTCTTGGATTTCTTTTATTACTTCGGATACTTCTGATTTTATCGGACTTTCTGTCACATCATCTGTAGATTGATTACGAAATTCCCAGCAGTCCATATTATTTAAATACCCGATTAATGTTTTTTTTCCGTTATCTGTATCTAATTCTGGCATCCAATTATTTAATGTATTATCTGAATCATAAAAATAACCAATAGTTCCTCATACTGTCGTTCAAGCTAAACCAACAGTAAGTCATGCTGCTATGTTTCAACTAAATAATGCTGTCGCGATTCATGCTATTCATCAAGCCGATATTCACAAAACTTTTCAAGCATTTCATGTTCCATCTACTGCAGTTTCTGAACCATTTCATGTATTTGTCTTTATGTCTCATTTCCAATCACTTGTGACTGTAAAAGGGTATTTGTTCATACATTTTCAACTATATTCTTTTTTTAGATATGCAATTAATACGACTGCACTTATCATATGTTCATAATTTTTAAAATTTACGTTTAATCCCTCAATTTTTCTTTTGTTTTTATCTATTTTAAACCTGTGTCCATAAGCTTCTATTTCTGATGTTCCTTCGATAAATTTTAAATCCATTCAATATGACATTTTATTATCTTTTTCATTTCATATACTTTTTACATAATTCAAAGCATCATCAAATTCAAGTTTTTTTCACTTTCCCCGATCAAATAAATCTCTTGGATTCCAATTTTTGGTATACAGTCAATGAGCTAAATAGTATATACCCGATCAAATTCAAGCAAAAATTCCAACTCATTTTACAAATTTTCAAAAAGGTCTCTGCCAAAATTCTCACTTATTTTCTGATTTTTCAGCTTTCCTTTCTGTTTTTTTTTGTTTTTTGTATTCTTTTCTTGCTTTCCTTTTCTCTTTTCTAGACATAGATTTATATCATGGAATTTCTGATTCATAATCTTTTCCACCAAAAATTCTTTTCCCTAATTTCCATATTCATGCAGCAATTCATACTCATCACAATGTGCGCAAAATATTTTTTCACGTATTTTCTTTCCATTCTTGCTTACTTGTCAATGCTTCTCGCTGTCTTCATAGCCACTTTTTCTCCTTTCAATCTTTTTGTTCTCAATCTTGTTGTGTCTGTTCTGTACTTTGTGACTGAGTTACAGCTTGATTTAATTCATCAATTGCTAATTTTGTTTGTGCTTCAATTTGTTTTTTTAGGGATTCTTTTTGGGATTTCAAAATATTTACTTTTGATTTTAGTTCGTTTAACTGCTCTTTGTTTAATGTAATAACATTGTTATTCTCCAATTCTTCTAAGCTTTCTGAACACTCAAAAATTGATGATTCAATCTCTGCTAATCTATTGTTTTGCTCTTCTAAAGATAAATTATTCAATTCTTGCTTTAATTGATTTAATTCTTCTGTTGCATCTTGAATCTTTTTTGATAAGTCATCAATCTGTAATACATCTTGTTGTGCTGATACTAAAGATTGTGATTGTACTTTTGTTTCTGTCATTATTGTTTATTTATTAATAATAAAATTTATGATATTGATATTTTTCCATTTTCAAATCTGTATAAATGCTCTCATACTCATTTGAGTCATGATTTTCTAGCTTTGATAATTAAATCATAAGGAAGAGCAATATATCACTGTGATGGATTGTGAGTTTTGATATAATTTACAATTCAAGCATTCAAATTACCTTTTCTCAATGAAATATAATCATCTATTATTGCCAACATTTTATTTCAAATCTCTTGGTTAACTTGAGAACTTTCTGTAAACATTTTTCCACTTCATGATTTGTTTACATTTGCATAAACATATCTTCTCATTTTTTCTATTATCTCCAATGAATTTAATTCTGAATCTGTAGCAAATTTATCATCTCTAGCCCAATCTTCATTTATCGTTCGATATTGTTTTTTGACATCAAAATAAAATCAATTTACATTTTTTTGAGATTCATTGAAGAAATATTTTAATTCTTCTAGTGAATTTTTTCCGTCATAATTGAGAAGTTTAGCACATTCAAACAAAATATCTTGTCATAATATTCCAGAAACTCAATATTTTTCTAAAATATCTTTGTCTGATAACCTTTGATAATTTTCTGCTTCATTTGAGTCCAAAACTGTAGGAATTAAAGCAAAATGAGATAATAAATTGTGTATTTGGTTATAATCAATATTTTCTGAATCTATATTTATATATGGATATGAAGTAATTGGTTTTCACATCATTTTGTAATTCATGTATTGCTCAAAATAATCGCAAGAATCAATAAGATTTTGCTGATTTTCATCACCAAACTGCATCAACATAGATTTATAATATGGTAATTCCGCATACATTTGAAATAAGGAAATCTGATTTTCTTCATAAAGTTTTTCCAATTTAGCAAAATTTCCTTCATTTCATTCTTTTAATTTTTTTAGTTTAAATTCTTTATAATTTTCTATATTTTTTTCTCATGTATAAGTATTGTCATTTTCCATAATATAATTTATTGATGATTTTTCCAAAAGAGATTCAATTTCTGCTATAGCTTGGTTTTCTTCATGTTTACCTTTTTCTACAAGTGGTTTGTTATGATCAAGGTAATTTGTTTTGAAATAATCAAATCTTTGTTGTACGATCTGCTCTACTTGTTCTTTGGCTATCCTAATAGCCTCTACCAATTCTGGATCCTTGATAATTTCTGGGTCATTTAGATCAGCTCATGCAAGTGGATTTTTTTGTAATTCTTCCATCCTTATTAATCACTGTAAAGCTTCTGCTTTTGTTTTTGGCGAACCTATTTGCTTTTTTGTTTCAGAGCCAAACATATTCATTTTGTCAAACCATGTACGAGAAAGTCCTTGATCTCGTGAATCGATGGATGTCAATTCTTGTTTTGTGGCAGCTATTCATTTAGATAGGAAATCTGCTTGGTTTTGCTTAAATTTTTCTATATCTTTGTAATATTTTTTTCCAAATTCCATGACTGCCATAGATGCAAACAAAACTCATCATGCTATCCATCAAGCTCATGGGATTAGCATACATGCTCCAGCAATTGCTCAAACTCATCATGCAATATTATCAAGTGGAGAAGAAGTAGCAATAAAAATAGTTAGAAATGGAATAAGAGATTGTGATTCTTTCCATTCTCATCTCTCTAAATTGTAATTTTTAACTTCTTGTGCATCATTGAATTGAGAATAAAAGTTGTATCATACTAATGCAAAATCTGCTACTATCAAAGCTCTTCCTGCTACTCTTCATGCTAATTTGATGGATGGGTTTGAAAGAAGTTTTTGCACACCTTTTACAGTATTGAATCATGCTCAATAATTTACTATATCATTGATTCTTTTTGCATTTCACGATTTGGCAATTTTCAAAAGTACAGCATTATCTATATGATCTACTATAATTCACTGTTCTTTCAAAATATCTTTTACTTTTTCCAATGTGTTTGCTGATTTAAGGGCTTTTGTCAGATCTTTTGCTTTATCAACATTTTTAAGCATAGCACTCAATTTGGACAATTCTTCCATTCAGTCTGTAGTAAGTTTGGAAAATGCTGTTTCCTTGCCAAAAAGTGACATATTTTTGACCGCTTTCATTCACTCTGGAGTAACTGTTTTCCCAAAATTTTCTACAGCAGTAGCTTGTGTTGTCAGGCCTTTTTTAAATGGATTAAATTTTGGATTATTTGCCATTTTTTTGAAACGATTGGCCATTTTTGCACAATTAGCTTTTGTAGATTCTGCTAATTTTGTTCGTTTATTGGAATTTAGTGCTAAATCATCTATTTTATCTATAGCAAAATTGCTTTCTTTTAATTGTGAAAAATTTTTCATTGCGTTACGGACAAATAGTTTGTTGTTTCAAGTTATTTTGTTTGATTTACTTGCTTTTGCGATAAATTCTTCAAATTTTCTCATATCATCTGGATTTACTTTGCTAGCATATTTTGCCAAATATTTTCCATATTTTTCAGCTTTCATAAATTTTCATGATTCTAATAAATTTACCATATTATCTCATACTCACATTATAACCAAATCTTCTGCTTGATCTATTGTTTTTACTGATTTCATCATAGATTGCATCACCGTTTTTTGTGTTCATGGGAGATTATCTACTCTGGTGGCGATATCTTGCAGCCTTTTTAGGGCAGACTGATTTACATTAAATTTCATGTTGGCACGATTTAAATGCAATCGTTCTTTTGGCTTTCTTCGTCTAGAAGAAATTTTATCATAGTATTCAGGGAATAGTTCACGATAAATTTTTGGATTATCTCCATATTTGTCTACTATATTTACAATTTGTTTTGCCTCCTCTGGAGAAGATCAAAACAAATATTCAATGACATGCTCTGGTGTTTCTATCAGCTTTCAATTTCATGCTATGTTTCAATTTCAAAATGTTAAATTTTGTCTTTTAGCTATCTTTACTGCTTTTTCCAAACTAATTTCTCATCTTCATACGGCTATTCTAAATGTATCTTTGTTGTAAAATTTATATGACACTCGACTTGGTAAATTTGCTCTAACTGTGTTTCATGTCAGTCTTTCTATTCCTTTTCATGTTAGCTTTAGTCAGCCTTTTGCTATTGGGAATACCACTTTTTTGTTTAAAGTCCAAAATGGTGAAAATCATATTATTTTTTTTCATGCTAATCAAAATGTTAGAGCATCAATTGATATAATTCATCAAGCAATAAGTCATGCACTTTCTCAAATACTTCACCCCTTTACAACAGTCTGAATACCTGTCCATATATTTTGTCATCAAGCCCAAATTGATCTTCATCGTCTAAGTACTATATTTCCATTTTCATCTATGGATTTTCATATATTGATTTCCGCACTGACCAAAGATTTTTGAAATTTATAGTAATCATTTATGGTTTCTTCTAGTAAATCCAAATCTGATTCTTGCAATGTCCCACTTTCAGATTTTTTCAAAATTGAATCGATTTGTTCTTTGTATCTATTTGCAATATTTTCATAATCTCATGTCTGCTGGATATCATGCAAAGTTTGCGAATCAGCTCAAAGCACCTGAAACATTGGTAAATATTTAGCATATCGTGTCTGTTTTCCACTTGTAAAAATTTCTTCTTCAAAATCTTCACACAGATTGTTTAATTTTTTTTGTGCTTTTTCTGACAATTTTCAGTTGTTTAGCTCTTTTTTTATATCGTCTAAAATTGATTCATCGTCATCATCTTCTATATTTAGCAAATTTTTTCTATGTTTATCTATTTTCTCCATAGATTTTTTCATTTGCAAGTCTAATTCTCCATTTAACAGATTTTTTTCTTGTAAATAGAGTGTCGCATCTTTTACATTCAATTTCATAAATTTTGAAACTTCTGGTTTTATGTATTGATTGTATCGTTCATCGTTTTGCAAATAGTCCGCAATTTCTTCGGCTTTTTCATCATCAGATAGTGTAGAAAATTTTGGATTTTGTTTCGTAAGTTCTTGTTCAGCTAATTGTGTTTCCAGAGCTCATTTCCTACTTTGATAATATGACATCACCGTAATTGATTTTCTAAATATTGTCCTTAATTGTTCTTCTAATCATTCAATTGATTTTAACTTTTCTATTAGTTTATCTCGTCATTCATCCAAATTTAACAACTCAAAAGTTAGTCAATTTACTACTCATACCAACGGTGTTAATAATGTTTTTAGTCAGTCTAGTCACCAATCTTTGAGTTTATTTCGAGCTATATGTCATTCGGTTCAAATAATTTCGTAGTAAAATGCAGTTTCAGACAACATTTTGTCCAAACTAGCATATCTGTTTGAAAGGATAAATGGCACTAATCATTTTTTGTCTGAATCAAAAGCAGAATCTCACATCAGATCTTCTACTTGTTCTGATCCATTTTGATCTCATGTGATATTTGCCATATACTCATTAATAGCATCCGCACTAGAATTATAAATTTGTTTATCTTCTTGTGATAAATTTTCGAATGCTTTTTCACTTTTTTCTATTTTTGAACCTGGTGTAGTGCTTGGTCAATCTTTTTTTTCTTTTGAAAATGGGTTGTGTCATGTAATTAACCACTTTCATACATAGTAAACTGATGTTCAAATCAAGGATCGTTTTAAAGCTTTTCAGTATCGTCTATCTCGAAATGGCTTTTTGTTATTTTCTGCTCTTTTTCTTTGTTTTAGAGTCTGTCTGGCTTTTCTTTTTTCCTTTCTACTCATTTTTGAATATCATGGAATTTCTGATTCATAATCTTTTCCACCGAAAATTCTTTTTCATAATTTCCATATTCATGCAGCAATTCATACTCATCACAATGTGCGCAAAATATTT
>CALCYP010000081.1 GCA_937906635.1 uncultured bacterium
CATCAAATAAATCTCTATTTTTCATCCTTTCACTCAATGCCACCAATTTATGGGCAAATATACTCGATTTTTCCATGGCCCTAATTTGTTTTCAGAAAAAATTTACTAATTCATATTTTGTATTTTTGTATTGTTTTTTACTTATCTCAATCTTGATATTGTGCTCAGTTGATCAGTAATCTAACAAAAGAAAATATGTAAATTGTTTATCTTTTTTGTCCTTTATAACTCAGTATTTTTTCACAATATTTTCGATTTTTTCTATAATATCTTGGCAAGGAGAAATTATATCAAAATCTAAATCTGTTGAAAATCTTGGTAATTGATAAACAAAATAAGCTAAAGTTCATCATTTGAAAGCTAATGTATTTTTTAAATCAGAATCAAAAATATCGTTTAAGATTTGAAACATTATAACTCTATGCCTTTCTTGATTTAGCATTTTTAATTAATTTATTGATTAAAACAGATGTCGTTTTAGGATAAATTGTTGATAATTTAGATAGTAATTCTATGTCTAATGCTTTAATATTGTCAAAATTAATATTTTTGTACAAATAAATCATATCACAAACTGCTCTTTCAGGAGTTGCTATATAATATTTTCATGTATACACTAATCATAGTGGATCTGTCAAAATACTTGGTTTTATTTTGTGATATTCAAAGATTAGTCAGTCTAAGTTTTTTGTGAAAGTATTACTTCATACTAAGGTAATAGTTTTGTCATATGATTGAAAAATAATTCCATTCTTTTGTAAAACATATTCCAATCAAATGTAAGAATTTTTTCTAAGTTTAGATGCTAATTCTAACTTATCATAATCCAATAAAGACCATATTCAGTATCATAAATTCTTTACTATATTTTGCATTTTCATTGTCTGTAAAATTTCATTAATTTGAGTCGGATTTTTAATTTTGAATAAAAATTTTAGTTCAGATATCGTAAACACTGTATTTTTTGATTCTATAAGAGTTTTTAAGTATTTCATATTGTCACTCAAAATATATTTAAAATCATATATTTCAGATGACAAAATTATAGTCTTTTTTTTTGAAAATGCAAATATTTCCTTGTAAATTACTATTTCTGTATAAATAAAAGGTATTTACAAAAAATGACTTCAGAAACGTAAGGTCATATAGGATATTTTGGGGAAAATTTTTCAATAAGCATATTTATTTTTTATTTGTTTTCTTTTTACCTGTTAATGCTGAAAAAAGATCTTTCCCTAATTGCTTAACATTTTGTCGAGATCTTTTACAAGAGTTTTTTATAGCATCAAAAACAGAGATAGTTCAAAATTTTGAATTCATATATTGATTTATTCATGAATCTATTTTTTCTTTATCTTCTTTATAAAGCACATTATCCATTTTTCGTAATGATATATTATAAATTTTGATTCTCTTTTACTAATTGTAACAATGCTTGAATATTATCATCATCAGCTCTTTTATTTCGATGTAATTTTCCACATTTTGTACACTTGAATAAGATTTTCATAGTTCAATTTCTGATTTCATAATTTATTGGTTTCATGATTCAGTGACAAACACTTGCTCTATCTCATGGAATTTCTCAATCCACATGTAGAGATGTGAAACAATACGGGCAATGATTTCTACATGTTTTAGCTGCCAAAGGAATTTCTTTTTTACAGTTTATACATGTAAACGATTCGTTTATTTTTTTCATAATCAATATCTTATAAATATTTTTTTGACCAAGTGGCCGTAAAAATCACATATTTATCTCCAATTTTTAAAGGTGGGTAGCTCGTCCCGAAATACATCAGGAATACCGTCTCCCAGGAGAAATTTGAGATATTTGTATTTTTTGCAATTCCTACGCACCACTTAGTGTACTATTAATTATAAAGATTATTCTCTTTTTTTCAATATTTTTGATATAAAAAAACCGAGAAATCATTCCCGGTCTTTATATTTAGTTTGATAGATAGTAAACTATTCTGCTTCTTCTGAATTTTCTGCCCTTTGTTGCATTCTTTCTGGATTTTCTTTTGCAAAGTCAACTCTAACTTGTCTCTCCCAGATTTCTTTTTCATTCATTTCAGCTTGTGCTTTTGCAGCATCTTCAGCATTTGCGAATTCTACAAATCCGAATCCTCTACTTCTACCTGTTTCGTTGTCTAATACAACTCTTGCGAAAACTACTTCTCAGAATTTTTCAAATTCTTCTCTAAGATGTTTTCATCTCATTTTTCGTGGTAATCCACTAACAAACAATTTTGTTTGGCTAATAACTTGTTCTGCCATTTCTCAACAAAAAATAATATAAAATTAACCCAAGTCATACGACTTGCAGAGTTCTTATATATTTTATTTTTGGTATTACAAGACTTTTTTTCAATTTCATTTGCTATTATTTGCAAAAAACATATATAGTCATTGTTTTTATTTTTGTATAACACTGAAAAGATGGACGAACAGACACATCAACAACCAAATTGATTTGTTGTAACGACTATAGAGGAACCAAAAAAATGATTGGCTATCGCTAGTTTTGTTTTATCATTGCTTGGACTAAATATACTTTGATTAATCTTTGGAATTATTGCCCTAAAAAGAAAACAATTAAAACGAGCAGCTATGGCTTGAACAATTATTTCTGCTGTAGAGTTATTTATAGTAATAATATGTATACCAAGATTCCTTTCTGCTTGGAATATGGCAAATGATATGGAAAGGCAGAAAAATGTAGAACATCTTGGAATATGCTTGACTCAGTATGCTCTAGATAATGATTGATATCCCAAAGATCTTACCGATTTAATGTGATATAAATGATGCTTTGTTCGTGAAAAACATGTAAAGAAGGACCATGATGAATATCCTTATATGAAAGCTTATATGAAAGATTATCCTACAAAATGAGATACTTATGGATATATCCAATTAAATAATGGGTCTCGTAATTGATCTAATTGCATGGTATATACAGACTTATCGTGCAAAGATTGTGGTAATTGTGATAGTAGTAAGATATCTGAAATAAAAGATTTTAATTCAGCTCGAAATGTTTTCACAAAATCTTGAGATTATTATTGTGATGTTCAATAATATTTTTATCTTATAATAAATTTAAAAAATGGAAGAACAAACAAATTGATGAAATTGACTTGCCATTGCTAGTTTTGTTTTAGCTCTAGTTTGATGATTCTTGTGTCTGACAATCATTGGTGGAATCCTTTGAATTATATGTTGGCTTTTAGCTTTAATTTTTGGAATCGTAGCTTTGTGCAAAAAACAAACTAAACGAGCTTCAATCCTAGGAATAATTTTTTCAGCTTTGTGAATGGCTATAGTTGTAATATTTGCTGCTGTATTATGAAGATTTGTAGTCCAGCACAAGGATCAATTTATGAATCCTATAACTGATTTCTCAGCTCGAGTAGAAGAGAATCCTGAGATTGCACAGCTGATGCAAGATGAAGATTTTAGTGATAAACTTGAGGCCAATATCAAACAAAGATTACAAGAGAAATATGGAGAAGAGTATTCAGATATCGATAGCATAGATTGAATTATGGATGTCTGGTGAGACATGTTTGAAGAAATGAAAAATGTAGCAACAGAATTAGCTGGACAAGCATGAATGGGTCTGGATCAAGGTAGCGAAGTTCCTATTGCTGGAATTTGAAATCCTGCTGCTGAATTTTGTGTAGCACAAGGATGAGAATCATATATTGTTGAAGACGAAGATTGAGCTCAAAAATGAATGTGTAGATTGTCTGATGGTACAGAAATGGATGAATGGGAATATTTTAATGCTATTGCTGATGTTATCTCAGGTGATATTATAGGACCCGTAAGTGAAGTTATAATTTGTGATGAATTTTATAAATCTGGAGTTTGAGATATAGCATGTACAGAGCAATATGCACCAGTTTGTGGAAATAATGGTAAAACTTATGGAAATAGTTGTTTCGCTTGTATAGAAGTTGATTCATATACAGATTGAGAATGTACAAATATTACTAATGAATGTAATTGTCCAGAATGATTTTATGAAGACTGAACACCTTTTGCATGTAACTGTCCAGCCGTATTTACAGAATAGATATTTTAGAAAATAAGGAAAGACAGCTCATCATTGAGCTGTTTTTTATTTTTGTTGTGAATAAAATAGACAATATTATATACTGTGCTCCTTTGGAAAACTAGCGAACAAAGTAAGATAGAAAGTAATATTCCTCCCCTCGGGGAGGTCTCCGATGAAATCGGAGGGTGGGGGTTACCCCCAACTAGCTCCGCAAACAATCCCGCTAAAGACGGGACAGAGACTCCCCGTAGGGGAAGGATTTTCCCAATACGTTCTAAATTTTATAGACCTTTTACCATATATGTTCCAACTAAAGAATATCACTGTTTTTCGTAATACTTTCTCACTCAAACTCATGAGATTACTGAAAGATTTTTGTATCAATTATCTTTTGAAATTTGTTCTGCCATAGAAAGCAACTGTGAGCCAAATCAACGATGTTGCTTTTGATCATTTGAATCTACATTTTCTTTTAATCATGCAAGTTGTCCGTAAATATGTAATTCACGAATTAAAGCCGTATCTTTTCATAATCAATCTCGCTCTATTGCCTTGTCTGGGTCTGGAAGTAGTAATCTCGTAAATCCGTAAATATAGCCTTGTAAATCTTCAAATGAAATAAAAAATTCTCTTCAAACAGAACTATCGTATTGTCTGATTACGAGATTTGGCTGAGTATCTGTATTCTTTTTTCATTTTTCATCTCTATTTCTGATTTCTCTACTTCTGGTATCTAAACATACAAAATTCCTATAAGACTCAATGTCTGGCTTTTGTCAGATAATAATGTTTTTTATTGAATTTCATTGATTATCTGATAGGCAACCCCTCACCCCTCAGCTGGCTAAGCAAGCTTCGGGGAGCTCCCCTATTAGGGAGCAAATTTCTCCCCTGTTAGGGGGAGTGAGCCGATTTCATCGGCTCGAGGGGGTTGCCTCAACTAATTCATACTCTCCATACAGTCTAGAATAAAGCTTTTTTGCTTCATCTGGATTTAATTTCAATTCTTTCTTCAGTTCATTGTGTGTGAGTTGAGAAAGATTTGTAATGTTTGAACCGGCTGTAATTTCTGTAGCAGGGATATCACGAATCAATCTCTTGATCCTCGTATATGGTGGAATTATTTCTAAAAAAGTTTGCTTGATTAGCTTTTGAATGTAATCAATAGTAAGTGGCTTATATTCTCATTTCTCGTATAAATCGTACAAAATAGTATTTTTTACCACGGATGTCGGATAAAATTTGATTTCATCTGGTTTGAGATATGGATCTGAGTAAATTTTTTGGAAAGTTCACAAATCTTTTTCGTAAGTATATCAGTATAGTCCAGGCATTATATGGATTGAAAATTTGAATCCATATTGTCTAAGTTTGTGGATGGCATCGCGAATTTGTTGGACAGTATGTCATCTATGATTTGCTGATAAAATATCATCGTACATGGATTGGACTCACATTTCAAGTCTGGTCACTCACAATTCGCGCCACATCCTACAATTTTCATCTGTAGCAAATTCTGGTCTGGTTTCTATAGTCAGACCAATAATCCTATTTTGTGCGGTTTCATTTTGTTTGATTGCTTCTTGTAACGAATCTGAGTACTTGATAGAATCAAGGTTTGTTAGTTCATATTTGAAACGAGTTTCTTCATCTTCTTTAGGCTGATCTAAATCCCCCCTTATTCCCCCCTTAATAAGGGGGGCAACTTCGCTTGGAAATTTGATTTCAAGCTGTGAAAAGGTATTACAAGCATCATAAAGCTTTTTTATGAAATCAATTTTGTAATCATTTGGATAAAAGTCTCGAGTTCATCATAGGACTATCATCTCAATTTTGTCTGTCTGATGACCGGTCATTGTGAGAGACAAAAGTCTATTGTATACTTGCTTAATTGGATCAAATTGATTCAATAATGCTCTCATAGCTCCCGGTTCGGAACTAATGTAGCTTTTGGGCATTCATTGTTCATTTGGACAAAAAATACATTGTCCTGGACACGGATATGGTTTGGTAAGGACTTGAACAGCGACAATTCCAGACTGAGAACGTACTGCTCTCTTTTTTAGCAATGATTCTATTTCTATATTTTTCTCAATTTTTTTGTCGGAAAGCAGTTCGTGATATGCACGAAGCAGTTTGATATTGGTAGGAATATCTGCTAATTTTTGTTTTTTAGCAAAATCTCTCTTGATATCTTTCAAGTCGTCAAGGTTTAATTTCTGCTCAGCATTTTGGGCAATGATTTGTAATATCAATTCGTGATAAGGATTCATTATATTTGAATTGTAAAGAATCGTGTTTTTTTTTCAAGAAAATAAGTTGATTTTTATTTATATAGTGATATACTAAAAGAGCTACAATTATATGTTTATGTGTTTTTACTTGTTTTCACCAATAAGTGAATGGTTTGCGATTATCCTGCAAACCAAAATCTTTTGAAGACAAGGAAAGCATATGATTGTAGCAAATCTGGATAGTCGTAAATCATTCTCTTTTTTGTTACAACAAATATGAAATATGGCGGCCAGATTTGCTTTACAATCTACCGCTTTTTTATTATGAATTATATTAATCAAGTTTTTTTCAAAAATTCTCAGAAAATGGAAGAAATTCCAGATTGTTCTATTGACTTAATTATAACATCTCCTCCCTATTTTAATATTAAAGACTATTCTAAAAATTGAACACAGACTGAACAACATTCAAAAAAAGAACAATGACAGTTATGAGATATCACTAATTACAAAATATTCATAAATGAATTATTAAAGGTTCGAATAGAATGCGAAAGAATTTTAAAACCGAATTGAAAACTAGTCATAAACTCACCTTTAATGCCTATGGTTAAAAGTAAATTTTCAACTCATTATAATAGGCATATTTTTGATATAAATTCAGATATTCAACACTCCATATTATACAGAAATAATACAAAGATGTTCCTTTTGGATACATATATTTGGAATAGAACAAATTGATCTAAAAAATTAATGTTCTGAAGTTATCCTTATCCTAAAAATTTCTATGCTCAAAATACAAGTGAATTTATAACTGTATATGTGAAAGACTGAAAACCTATTAATGAGTTTTCTCAAGAACAAAAAGAAAATAGTAAGTTGACGCAAAATGAATGGATAACTTATACAAAACAGATTTGGGATATTTCTATCCCCAATAAATCTGATTTAGCATTTTGAAAACATTCTGCAATAATGCCAGAAGAAATTGTCAAAAGATGTATTAAATTATATTCATTTGTTTGAGACATTATTCTTGACCCATTCGCTTGAAGTTGAACTACATTGAAAGTTGCTAAAGAATTAAAAAGGAAATATGTATGATACGAAATAATGCCAGAATATAAAAAAATTATAAACTTAAAACTATGATAAATTTTTAACATTTAAAACATTCTATTATATGATAAAATCAAACATAATTTATAATATGAATTGCTTTGATTATTTAAAAAAGATATATGATGACTCTATTGATTTAGCCATTATTGATCCCCCCTATAATTTAAAAAAAGGAGAATGGGATACTTTTAAATCTGAAAAATCTTTTTTTGATTTTACATTTAAACGAATAGATGATTTATTACCAAAATTAAAAAATTGAAGTTCTTTATACATATTTAACACTCCATATAATTCTGCTTTTATACTTCAATATTTAGTTTCAAAATGATTAAATTTTCAGAACTGGATAACTTGGGATAAAAGGGATGGATTTTCATCCACAAAGAAAAAATATGTGAATGCTCAAGAAACTATTCTTTTTTTTACTAAAGGGGAAAGTCACACATTCAATTCCGATGATATTAGAGTTCCTTATGAGTCAACCGATAGAATGGCTCATGCTAC
The DNA here is from genome assembly GCA_937906635.1 of uncultured bacterium. Taxonomy (GTDB): domain Bacteria; phylum Patescibacteriota; class Gracilibacteria; order Absconditabacterales; family Absconditicoccaceae; genus JALOAF01. The sequence goes on from CALCYP010000081.1 coordinate 7,936, forward strand.
AAAAGTTTGATTACTCAAGAACTGAAAAAGACGATTTCCAAATAAAAACTGAAAATTATGTACAGAAGTTTGGCATATAACAAGTGAAAGACATAAAAATAAAGTCAATTGAAAAGTAGTATCATTGTGACATGCCACACCAAAACCATTAGATATGATCGAAAGAATTATCAAGGCAAGCTCAAATGAATGAGACATAGTTTTAGATTGTTTTATGTGAACTTGAACTACTGCTGTTGCATGTAAAAAATTAAATAGAGTGTTTTTTTGATGTGAACTTAATCAAGAATATATCGATATCGCAAATAGTAGGCTTAATAAGCTATAAATTTTTATTTAATTAAATTATTGTTTAAAATGGATAATATTGCTGTCAAATTTATTTATAAAAGAATTTCTGATAACTTATATCGTTGAGCAGAATCTTCGCAGCATAATAGATACGATAAGAATCAACTTATTATAATATTAAAATTATTAAATAAACACACACCAAATTGAAAGAAACTTGAGATAAGGACAACAGACATTTCAATAGAGCCCGAAACACGTAGTGAACGAGCTGAATATTGAAACTTTTGTGATGAAGTAAAAGAAAAAACATGAATTTGAACGCAAGATGCAATGAGGAAAAATCTTTTTGTTGATTTTCATAGAATGTGATTTATAGAAAGATATGATAAAAATCTCACTAAAATTGCTCCTTTTGAGAAATGACAAGTAAAATATGTATGACTTAGTAAATTATGAGAAGATTTAGTAAACGCAAGATCACTATTAGAAGAATATTTAATTTTTTCTAGATGATTAGACAATTTATTGTGATGATATATAAGTATATTACTCGAATTACTAACGTATAATGAATACAATATTAAATATATTGATTTTTATGAATATATGTTTTTTATATCTGCCATAGATTTAGATTGTAAGTATAGTTTCAGAATTAATATTGATGAAGCAATTGACTTAATAAAATCTCGAAGATGCTTAACAAAACTTCAACGTGAATGAGAAATTTCTAAATTAAAATGAATTTTAAATCCAGATATTTTTTATTGAGACAAAACTGAAAAAAGAGATTTTTGAAATCGGAAAAACAAAGTACAACAAGCATTTTATTTACTATGACAATCTGCTTATTTTGAAATATACGATAAGACAAAGATAATTTTAAAAGTTAGCAATATTTGAGGGGAAATATTTTCTTTAAAATGAGTAAAAAGATCAAAGACAGAAAAAGATAAGTATTTTGAGAATCATAAAATATCCAAAAATACTTGATTTGAATTACATCATGTTGTACCATTATCTTGGTCAAAAAGCAAAGAGCAATTTGAATTATTAGATAATTGGAAAAATATGCTATATATTGATGCTTATTCACATGCTAAAATCACACAACAATGAAATGGATATGTTATTATGGACAATAAAAATGATGATATAATACTATCAAATTATTCATGAAATAAAATTGAGTTAGAGGAAAACGAAAACATTATTTATAACAAATCACAATGGAATACTATAAAAAATTACAATACAAGATTACTAGAAATATAATAATTTTGAAGTAGATGTATGAAAAAATTTTCATTTTTCAATGAAAAATATACAATTGAAAAAATAATTATTTTAATTACCATCAACAACACTGATGGTTTTTTAATTAAAAAAATAAAATATGAAAAGTAATATAATCAACGATTCTTATTCTGATTATCATATCCATAGTCTGTTTTCTGATTGAGTTTCAACAATTGAGGAAATCACTCAATTTGCTGGAATAATTTGAATGAAAGAAATCGCAATTACAGACCACAGCGATCAAGCTGTAAAAGTTTGAATAGAACAAAATAAAATCACTCCATGATGATGAGCAAAATATTCGCTAAACAACTGGGAAAATGTACGGAATGATGTAAATGTAATATTTTGAGTGGAATGAGATATCTTGAATGAGAATGGAGATACATGTTTGGATTCACAGTGACATCCGCAAAGATTTACAATATTGTCTGTACATCGTCGTGTATATGAATCAGATCCAACAACTACTTGAAAGTGATTTTTGGCTGCAATAGAGAGATATCATCAACAAATCGACTGTATTGGTCATCCATATTCCAAGAAACAAAATTGAGAATTTATAGATATAAAAGCTCTTGTGGATTTGTGTAATCAATACAATATCCCAATTGAATTTAATCATAGTGTATTGGAATCTGGAGATTATATCGAGGAAAATATGATTTATGTCCTAAAAAATGCGAAAAGAATATATGTAAATAGTGATGCACACAACCTTGCTCAAATTAGACAACTTAGGAAAAGTTGCTATGATTTTTTAGAAAATATGTAAAAATATGAAATTACTACTATCCTGCTTTGAATGAACGGCTACTATATTGGCAAATGAATTGAAAATTTTGGGATATAGACCATTTGATAATTTTTCTACTTGATTGTATGTAGAATGTAAAAGCATAAAAGACATATGGAAGCTGAATCTAAATAGCAGGATTGCCAATAAAATTTTTTGTGAGATTAGTAATTCAACTATAAATAATTTTGATCAACTTTTTGATTTCGCTTACGGTATAAACTGGGAAAACTATATAGCAAAATGATATAAAATAGAAATCGATGCAAATATCTACAATTCAACAATTGATAGTAAAAAATCGACTCAAAGTATAGTAAACAAAGCTATACTCAAAAAGCTTGTATGAGAATGAAAACAGAGATTTTCTGATCCAAAGTTGAGACCAGTAAATATTTTGGTACAAATTATCGAGAATAAATGCTCAATTTTTGTAAACACATCCTGAGAGTCTTTGCACAATAGATGATATAGAGTACAGGTTTGAGAAGCACCATTGAAGGAGAATTTAGCAGCAAGTTTGCTCAGACTTTGTAATTGGCACTACAAGACACCATTGATAGATCCCATGTGTGGAAGCGGAACAATCTGTATTGAAGCGGCTATGATTGCCAGAAATATTGCTCCTGGATTGAATAGACATTTTGCTTTTGAATCTTTTGCAAATTTTGATAAAGAGGAATTTGAGAATATGAAAAAAGAATTGAAATCAAAAATATTCCAATGAAATTATGAAATCGTATGACAAGATATCAATCCAAAAATGATTGAAATTGCAGAAATGAATGCCAAATCTGCATGAGTGGCTGACACCATAAAATTTGAATGCAGAGATTTATTTAAGACTAAACAACGAAATGGTTTTATCGTAACAAATCCACCATATGGAAAGAGATTAAAAGAGTATAATTTAGATGGACTATACGAAAATCTAATTTCACTATACAAATGAAATCTTGGTTGTTTCATCACATCGTATGAAAATGCAGATAAAATGGTTGGCTATGATTTCAAAATTAAAAACTTGAACAACAATGGTGAAGCTGTAAAGTTGTATTTAAAGAAATAAAAAAAGCTTCTCTAATGAGAAGCTTTTTACTTATATAAACAAACCTATTTATCTTTTTGCTCTTTTGTTTTATTATTTTTTTCTTTTTTTCCCTGCTCTGGCTTTTCCCCTGAAACCACTGGTTTCTCAAGTTTTGGAGATTCTACTTTTGGTTCAACCTTGAAATCTCCATTCTTATCTTTTTTTGATTTAATTGATTTATCTTCATCATCCAACAAATCTCTTTTTAATGCTGATGCAGCCAAAAGTCAATCAATCAAGCTTCATGAATTTCATTTTTCTCATCAATTGACCAAAATTTTTGGAACTATTGAAATATTATTTTCAGCTAAAGCGCGGATTTGTTCTACATTCGCGAAATTTCCTTGTCACATTGCTTTTGTCTTTTTCTCAATAACTTCTGACTCAGCTCATCAAACTTTTTCAATTTGTTCTGCTTTAGCGGCTCATACTGTACGCAAAACATAAGCTTCTGCCTCTGCCTCAACTTTCTTTGCTCAAGCTGAACCTTTTGCTCTTTCAACTGCTGTCTCAGCTTTTTGCGTTTCAATATTTTTATCAAATTCTGCTGCTGTCAATTCTGCCTCTTTATCTGCAGCTGTTTGAGCTTTTACATACTCTTGACGTTTTTCCTCTGATTTTTGTTGCATTATAAACATTTGTTGTTGCTTTTCTGCTACTTTTTGATCAGCCAAAATTTTCATCAATTCTTCAGGTGGATTAATGTTTCATATCAATGTATCTACACAATCAATATTATATTTTTCCAATATGCTTTTGATATGATTTTTTGCATCTTCTTGGCGCTCAGCACGACCTTCTACAAAATCTAATGCTTCTGAAGTTTGTGCACTATTACGGAAATAGTTTCAAATTGTTGGTTCAAGTACTTGTGACACCAAATTTTTTACTGTACCAAAACGAGCCACTACCTGTGGTGCCGTCACAGATGAGATATTGATTACTTGTGCTACATCCATATCAAAAGAAAATCAATCTTTTGAACGAACCACAATAGTTCTTAGGTCCCTATCAAATATTTCACATCAAGCTTCTGTAGATGTTTCAGATACATTATTATTCCAATTTAATACAATATTTGTTGTCGGTACCAAAATCAATTCCATCAAATCAGGATTATATGGATATTGTCCTGGATCCAATGTCTTATTCCAGATACCTTTTTGACCAACTTTTACGATACGTCCATGTGTAAATGTCACTCAAGTTGTATCTTCTCATTCATCTCCAATAAATGAGTTGATTACTCCACAATATCATACTGGTACTTTAAACATCTTTGCGTGTTTTACAGTAGCAAATCGTGGATTGATTGCATATTTTGCAGCACGAAGTACTGATTTTTGTAATCACTTTTGACCTCACATTTTCAAGAAAGCATCTGCATCTTGAAAGTTTTGATGAGCATCTAAATCAGTGTCATCAGCAGCTATTTTGGCTGGATCTGTAATTGGTTTTCATTCCAATACTGTCACAACTCATACTTCATCACTTGCTATATCTACCCATTCAATTTCTTCTCATACTGTAAACATATCTGTATTTATATAATATGTTCATGGCATCAAATGTTGAATTTGACGTCCTTTTTGTCATCCATTTGCCAAGAAAATATCAGCCTTTTGGAAATTTTCATGTCATTCTACTTTATCAGCCAATGTACGTCATTCTGGGATTTGTCATCAATCATTTGCTAATACTGTACGAAGCATTCATTCATTTACTACTACTGCTTTTTCTGTCCTTACTTGAAACATATATATATTTATCCTATGTAATCATGGACGTAAAACACGAAGTTGTAATCATTGTTGACCTCCTCCATCCAAAAATTTAACTCAATCAGCAAAATCATCACATTCTACATGTTTTGCAAACACATGTCCTGGAGTCAATGGTTTACCTGCAATTGAATTTACAATACCTACTTCATCATTTTCAATAAATGTAGCCGGCTGGATATCTACATCAAATAAAGCTAAATTAATCATATGTTGTCCTGGTCACAACACTTTAATTTGTGGCCCTTTTTGTCATCAATTAACCAAAAAAGCTACTCCATCTTGAAAATTATCACATTCTACATGATCACCCATGATGTTTCAATTTGTGATAGGTCTACCAGTACGGGCAGTAACCAATCAAACTTCATCTTCTCAAATTGTCACAAACTTCACTTTTTCAGCTCTCTCAATAAAAGGTATAAGCATACGCAAACCTGGAGCTAATGTCTTAGCTTGAATTCCTATTTCACCTGGTAAAGCAATTGTCCTTCAATCAGACATCTTTTTTCAAATATAACGACGCTCGATGATAGCAATTTCATCAGCTCTTACATTCACAAACATTTTACAAATTAGGACGATACCAAATATCACTGCTGGCACGATCCAAAAAAAATTTAAAGGATTCATTAATTTTTGATTACAATATAAAAATTTTTTCAAATATATTATAATCGAAATTGAAAAATTTTGCAAATTTTTGAAGACTTTTTTTAGTAAAAATAAACAAATTATTTAATATTGTTATTTCATTTCCAAAACTTTGTATTTTTTTGTTTTTTGGAAATAATATTGTTATTTCATTTCCAAAAGTGATAAAAAATTTGATTTTTGGAAATAAATAAGTGGCATGTGGTAACATAGTTGAAAAATGTGTAAAATTAACACTAAAATATACTGAAAAATGTGTAAATTATATATTGATTTTTACTGAAAAATGTGTGTCAGAATATAATTTTATTAGTTTAATGGCCGGTTTTATCTTCTACACAAACAATCATGAATCTTTTAAGAAGAAAAATAGATGAATATTTGATTCAATGGAAAAATGATTCAAATAAAATGCCTCTTATTGTTAAATGAGCAAGGCAAATATGAAAAACTTTTTCTATTAGAAAATTTGGAAAAGAGAATTATAAAAACTTTATTGAGATAAATTTTGCTTTTGATCAACAATATAAAGATATTTTTGAACAATGATTTAGAGTTGATTCAATTATCCAAGCAATATCAATACATGATACAAGCCTAAAATTTATTCCAGGGGAAACTCTATTATTTTTTGATGAAATACAAGAATGTCCAAATGTTGCCACTTCATTAAAATCATTTAGAGAAGATTGAAGATATGATGTCATTTGTTCTGGTTCATTGATGTGAATTAATTATGAAAAAATCGAATCTAATAGTGTGTGAAATAAAATTGATTATGAGATGAAATCTATGGATTTTGAAGAATTTTTGTGGGCAAAATGATATACTCAGGATCAAATTGAGGATTTATATCAACATATGTTGGATGTAGAGCCTCTTTCTCCGACTGCTTTTAATGTTTTTTCAGAGTGCTTCAAAGAATTTATGGTATTGTGATGAATGCCAGCTATAGTTAACCAATTTATAACAAATAAACATTATAGTGGTATTTTATCTATGCAAAAACAAATCATTTTAGACTATGAGGAAGATATCACAAAATATGCTGTTTGATTGGACAAAACAAAAATATTAAAAATTTACAGAGAGATTCCTGTTTTTTTGTGAAATGATAATAAGAAATTTCAAATTACAAAAGTATGAAATTGAACAAGAAATAGAGATTTCATTTGAACCATTGATTGGTTGATCAATGCATGAATCATTAATATATCTCACTGACTTCACTTATTATAATTACCTTTGAAATGAAACTACGAGCCAAACAATTATAGACTTTATTTTGCTGATACAGGATTACTCATATGAAGTTTAGATGATGAAGTGCAGCAAGATTTGAGAGATAATAAAAATTTCAACGCTTATAAATGAGCTATTTATGAAAACATAATTGGAGAATTATTGGTAAAACAATGATACCAATTATATTTTTATAGAAATCCTAGGAGTTCTCTTGAAATAGATTTTTTTATTAGAAATACTGAAACATTAATTCCTATTGAAGTGAAATCTTGAAATTCAGCAACACCATCTTTGAAAAGATTAATAGAATCAGATAACTATCCTGCTATTAAATATTGAATAAAATTATGTAATCAAAATATAGGATTTAATGGAAAATTTTATACCTTTCCTCATTTTCTTACTTGATGGCTAAAAAGATTCTTGAGCGATAGGATGTAGCAACCACCTCACTATTGTCCAAGTCCGTTTCCGAGGCAGTGTCCCGCGAAGCAAAGATCATCCGACTCTGTCGGAGTGTCCTCCCGATAAATCGGGAAGGATCCTCGATACGATATATCGTATCGGGAAGTCCCATCAGTCGCCTAACTACAAGCAATCATGCACAAACTCGCGTTGATGAAACCATAGCTGTAGTAGTTGAAGTCACGAATATTAGCATTGCAATTGAGTAGAGAACGCGAGCCTTGACTTCCTGATTTTTCACTATTTCACATGCTTAGCCAATATCGTCAATCCATTCCTGTTAGATACATCAGCATCGCTATTTGATCGTTTTCATCATCTAAGCCAGCATTTTCTCATAGCTCAGCTAAAATATCTTTCATCTCTTCAATCTTTGCTATATGTAATCATTCTCTTTGTTTCTCTTTTACATATTCTTTTAATTTCTCATTATTCCATTCTTCTACATCATCTCATCGCATTCATCAGAGTTTCACAGTATCATCGATATGTTTAATGGAATCACGATTCAGACTATATTTATATTCATCATCAGAATGACTATTTAATTTTGGGTCTAATATTTTCCATCTTTTTCATCATAATTTGAATTCTATCAATCTACTTCCATCACTTTCTGTCTCCACTTTCACTGGGATTTTTTCTGCTGCTTTGATGATTTTTTCTTTACTTTTATTATCAATACCTATGATTCTCTCTTTCCAAGCCTCGCGAAAATCTTTCAATTCCTGTGGGATTTCTCCCTCCTCCAATTCTCCGCCATTCTCTGCATCTCATTCTCCGCCATTCTCCGCATCTCATTCTCTGGCATTCTCCGCATCTCATTCTCTGCCATTCTCTGCATCATTCTCCGCCATTCCCCTATCTGCCATTCTTATTTTTGCATCCAATTTCTCGTATACCTCCTGTGCTTGCGGTCTCAATTCCCCAAATAATATTTTCATCTTTTTCAGTTTATCAAAAATATCCCTTTCTTCTTCTGTAACTTCTATTTTCTCATTTCCATTTTTAGGTAATTCTTGCCCAAACAATTGGACTATCCTATTTTTCATCTCTTCTGATGAAAGTTGATTGTTTTTATTCCTTCTTTCTCTTGGTGTTTCCATTTTTTTTGATTTAGGTTTTAAAATTACTATACTATTATATTTCATTTTTTATTTTTTGCAAATTTTTGAGGACTTTTTTAGCCAAACATTATACCAAAAAATGTCTCAAATTTTTTGCATTTTTTCTTTTTTTTGATTATAATTGTATTAGCTCATAATCAATAACCAATAGCTGATAGCAAAAAATCCTTTGCTATATGCTATAAGCTACCAGCTATTAGCTAATTTAAATTTTAACATAAACACATGGAAACACTTTGAAATCATGATATCATAGATCGTATACAGACTGATCAAGAATTAGTTGCAGAATTTACTAGCAATATGCAGCTAATCACCAAACAGACATGAGTGGAATTGACTATAGATACTTCTCGTGAATGAGTTGCATGGATGAAACCTTGAGAAACTAAAGTATTTTTCAATCCTGTACACACCTTAAAATTAATTCAAGCTATCCAAGAACAAAGAGCCAAAGAATTTTGAATATTTGAAAATTTTACATTTGATATAAATCATCTATCTCAATTAGTATTACACGAAATTAATCATATGATTAATCGTACAAATCTCAAAATGAGTGATAAAAAGGTAAAAATAAATGGGAAAAAATTAAGCATGATAGAATACGAAGATTTTTTACATATGAAATATGGTTATGATTTCCATAATTTTGAAAATATGCTCGAAGATATCGATGTAAACAATCATGCTACTATGGTACAAGCACCAGTTTTTGAATGAGCTAAACAAGATATATACCATCATATCACTATTCCTAGTGCAGATTTTTCAAAAGAATCACTATCTGAGCAATTTGGCCGAGCGATATTGAGAGAATCTATGTTGCCAAACGAGAAATGTATTGTCGATCCTCGTGTGAGAGCTTGTATTGATTATTTATCTCTGCCATGAGAAGCACTGGAAAAACTCAGAGATCCAAATCTAAAATATGATGAACAATTGCCAATCATTCATAGATTATTTGAAGAATATTATCTAAAATTTAAAGAGGAAGACAAAAAAAATGAAGAATTAAATCAAAATTGAAATCAGCAAGCGTCTTCCAATGGAAATAATTCACTGACTGATTGACAAAATCAGAGATCAGAACAAAATCCACAAAATCAAAACGAAAGCTGATGAGATACAGCGCAACAAGGACAACCATGAAACAGTTGAGAGCAAAACGAAACTACAGAAAACGATTGACAATCTCAGCAAGCTCCACAGTGACAACAAGGTAAAATTTGACAATGACAGGAAAATCAACAATGAGAAAACTGACAATCTCAGCAAGGACAACCATGAAGCAGTGGAGAACAAAACGAAGCTACAGAAAATAATCATCAATCCAACCAAAGATGATGACTTTTGTGAAAATTAAGAGATATGCTTAGGAAAACTCTATGAGGAGATAAATCAGAATCAAAACAAGATAATAACGAAAACTGAGATTCATCGCCACAAGATTCTACTGGATGACAGCAAAGCGACAATGAAAGACAAAATTCTTCGCCTACAAGTCAGAAAACATCTCAAGATACAACTCAAGATACGACTCAGGGAACAACTCAAGAGACATCAAACCAACAAGAAAATGAGCAACAAAGACCTCAATACAGACCATGAAAACCTATGCTTTTACCACATATTTTTGAAAATTTAGATGAAGAATGAAATAGCTTACTTGAACAGATTGAAGAAAGTCTAAATTGATCTAAAAATAAAACAAATGAAGAAACTGAACAGACAGACACGGAACATCAAAAAAACGACATATCGAGGCAACAAATCCAAGATACTCTACAGCAAGCAATACAAGAAGCACTTCAGCAACAAATGGAGGATGAACAAAAATCTCCAGAAGAAAGAAGTTTGGAAGCTATGATACAGCAAGAATGGGATATCGATGGTAAAAACAAGAGAGAAATGAGAAATATCAAAAATGCTATCAAAAGACAAGAACAACTAAAACAACAAATTAAAAAAATAAAAGATGATAAATGACAATCAGTATATGACAAAATTACGAAAGATATTTTTAGCAGGATTGTACAAATCAGAAGACGAAATAAACTCTGAGAAAGACATGCTAGGCCATTTAGTGAATGAGGTCAGCTTGACCCGCAAAATTTGGTAAGTGGTATCATGGACTGGAAAGCTGGAGATGATGATCCTCGCATTTTGCAGCAAGAATACAGAGAGCAAAAAGAAAAGCAAAAAGCTGGATGATTTGCTATCACATTTATTTTAGATGGATCTGGTAGTATGAAATGAGAAAGGAATAGACAGCAAGCTCTATCTACATTACTTATGCTTTACTCTCTCCAACAATTGAATCAAGATATCAAACTCGAATGATGAGATATGGAAGATTTTTTGATTTCTACACAAGCGATGATGTTTTGTGGAAGTGGACAAGTCGCACTTTTGAAAGATAGATGACAAGAATTAAATATGAAAGACATGATAGAAGTGACAAATGCTTTGTGATACTGTGATTGAGGGGATACAAATGCTGGTGACGCTATCAATGAATACTACAAACAAGTATCAAAACCTTTTGGCAAAATGTCTCAGAGACAATATGATGAACGAAAAGAAAAAGTGAAAAGCTGAAAATTGAAAGAAATAGTATTTGTCCTATCAGACTGAGAATTCCATGACAACCCAAGATCTACAATAAAAAAACTCCGTGAAATGTGAATCATCGTATGTGGTATATGAATTACTAATGACTGATATCCTATACTCAACTATTTTGGCGAAAAATCTGGAAACGAAGAAAAAGATAGACAATGATTTGGAATAGTGTGTGAAGACGCAGGAGAATTGGGAAATACTTTGAATGAATTATTAGTCCAACATCTGGAAGATCCGAGTATCGTAGGATAGGAATCAAGTAAAAGCCATATTGTAAATTAGGAATTTCTTCAATATTTAAATTCCTTTCGATTTACGATTTTTACATCTCATAAACTTATAGATTTTCATGTATATATGATAAATCCATCTTCTGGATATTTTTTGGGATTATTTTTATTCAACTCTTTCCAATAATTAATTCATTTTATAAATTCATTTGAATATGCTCCACTTGATTTTATCTCAATTGGTATTTGCGTATTTGCTTTATCTATCACCAAATCTACTTCCTTTTGATGTGAATCACGATAAAAATAACACTCTTCTCCAAATCAATTGATGTTAATCTGTTTTTTTATTTCTGCTACAATCATATTCTCAAAAAGATTTCATATCATACTATTATTTCTCAATTCCTCTACTGAATTTATTCTTAGCAAACGACATGCTAATCCTGTATCCATAAAATAAATTTTGGGAGATTTTATATATCTCTTTCAAAAATTTTCATAATAAGGATACAACTTAAATGTAAGATAGCTAGCTTCTAGTATAGAGATCCATCTTTTTATTGTCTTTTGCTCTACTCAAACATCATCAGATAGAGATTGATAATTTATCATTTGTCAGATCCTTCATGCAAGTAATGATACAAATTTACGAAATAAGTCTAAATCCTGGACATTTTTTATTTGTCTTACATCTCTTTCAAGATAAGTAGCAATATATTCATCATAATATTTTATAGGATTTATATCTCTGTCATAAATTATAGGCAAAAATCACTTAAAAATCTGTTCTACATAATCATCTGACAATAGATTTTTATTTTGTAATTCTTGGAAAGTAAAAGGGGCCATTTTCAAGTATGCTGCTCTTCAAGCCAATGATTGAGATATTTTTTCAGATAATAATAAATTTTCACTTCATGATATGATAAAATCTGCCATTATTTTTCTTTCATCTACTATTTCCAACAAGCAATTGAAAATAATTGGACATTTTTGGACTTCATCAATAATAATATGAGATTTTTGCTTTAAAAACGTCTCTGGATCATTTTCAATCATTGACAAAACTGAAGGAGTTTCCAAATTATAGTATTCATAATTTGGGAATTGCTCCCTTAAAAAAGTAGTTTTTCATACCTGTCTGGCTCAGGTGACAGCAACGATAGGAAATCATTTTTTTAATTCATCCAATTCTTTAATATAATCTCTTTGTATAACCATGCTATTTAAAATTTGTGTAAAAATGTACATCTATGACCCAATTTACACATTATTGATTTTTTAATAATTTTCAAGTCTATTTTTGGAATGATTAGTTCTACATAAAATATTAAGTTATAATGACTTAATTTTTACCTTTTTATGCAGGGAAAGATAGACAATGATTTGGAATAGTGTGTGAAGACGCTGGAGAATTAGGAAATACTTTGAATGAATTATTAGTCCAACATCTGGAAGATCCGAGTATCGTTGGGTAATAATTACTTTCATGATAACCAATCCAATACATTTATCTTACGAATTCAATCATAATCTACCTCTGGATCCACATCCATTGTAAGTATGTATTTTGGATAATGATTATTTATTGCTTGCAAGGGAGATAATTCTCTTTTTAGAGTTTGTTTGTCTCTAACTGTGTATGCTACTTGAAAGTATATGGCTCAATTATTATTTTCTGCTACAAAATCTACTTCTTTATCTCATAATTTTCATATGTATACTTTATATCATCTCCTAATAAGTTCTAAATAAACTATATTTTCCAACACATATCACAAGTCTAAATTTTTTCTTCATAAAACAGTATATCTCATGGAAACATCTGTAGCATAATATTTATCTCATGTTTGTAGATATTGTTTTCATTTTATATCATATCTAGAAACTTTATTGAAAATAAAACTCTGGGTTAATCATTCTAAATAATTCTCCACCGTATGAACCGAGATCTTTCTACCATTTGAGGTTAAAGTATCTGCTATTTTTTTTACAGATAAAAGACTTCAAATACTTGAAAACATAAACTCTACTATGCTACGAAGTACACTTGTATCTCATATATTATTTCTCTTTGCGACATCTTTGACTATTATGGTATTGTAAATTCATTCTAAATATTGATCTATTTCAGTCTGAGTTTTTAAATTCAATGCATAGGGAAATGAGCTACTATCAATATACTTTTTATACATTTTTTCACCTCAAGGTTGATTGTAATAATCTATATACTCCTTAAATGATAATGGATACATTTTAATTTCTATGTATCTTCATCATAGCAATGTCGCCAATTCTCCTGACAAAAGATAAGCATTTGATCATGTAATATACTCATCTACATTATCTTTTATATATAAAGCATCTACCACTTTTTCAAATCCTGCAATATTCTGGATTTCATCCAAAAATACATAATATTTATCATTATCTATTAGCTTAGAATTGATATAATTATATAATTCTCTATAATCTCTGAAATCATAATCTAGTGATTCTAGATTGATTGATATTATATGATTTTCTTTTACTCAGATTTCTTTGAGATAGTCAATGTAAAGCTGAAATAATGTAGATTTTCCACATCTCCTAATTCATGTAATTACTTTTATCAACTTTTTATCCTTCCATTGTTTGAGTTGCTCTAAATATGCATACCTTTGTATCATAGCTATTTTATAACATATAAAATTATTTTATATTTTATTATATTTTTTTTGCAAAAAAATGCAAATTTTTTGTTGTTTTTATAAAAATTTGTAAAAAATTGCAAACTTTTGTAATTTTACCAGAAATTTTGTCTACACTTAAAAAATTTTACAAAAATACAAAATATTTCAATTACAATTGAAATTATTATTATATTTTCAGTATTTTGGTAGGAGTATCAAAATACTTACAAGCAATCTAATATATCACTTGTATAATCAATCATACGAGTTAAAAAAGATGAAATATCGTAAATTTTTCGGTATTTTCACAAAATAGTATATATCACAAACTCGCGTTCTAAACTCAATTGCAATGATAATAATCGTAACTTCAACTACAACAACAATGATAACAACAACGCGAGTTTGTGCAAGATTGCTAATTTTTATAATTTTGTGAAAGTTTGCATGTTTATATCTGAAAATTTACTTTTCAAAGCCTATAAAAAAGCAAAAAGATGAAAACAATCACGCAGCAGAGAAATCCAAAAACGAATTGAAAATGAATGAGAGAATTTGAAAATCTTATATGATGAATTAATATCTGATAAGTACAAAATCTGACAACCAACAAGATATATCATACAAGATCCTGTGATGAGAGAGATAATTTGTCTACCATTTCGTGATAGAATTGTCCAGCATTTGGTATATAAAGCACTTTATCCATTAATTGAAAAACACGCCATACACGATGTATATAGCAATATGGTCTGAAAATGAAATCTGTATGGAGTAAAAAGGATTTCTCGTTTTTTGAAAAGTGGAAGCAGTAATTTCACAAAAGATTGCTGGATATTGAAATTGGATATTCAGACTTTCTTTTTGAGTATTGATAAAAAAATATTGTGGCAAAAGGTCCTAAAATTAATCAACAGAAAATGCCTAACTTCAAATTGGTATGACTGGCCGTGAATTACAAAAATAATTCACCAAATCATATTTTATGATTATCGTGATTATCAAGATTTTAGTAGTCCAAAATTGGATGGACTCTTTCCATATCACAAAAGTATGAAATCTACAGACTGAACATACTGACTACCACTTGGAAATCTCACAAGCCAACTTTTTGCAAATATATACCTGCATGAGCTAGATCATTTTGTGAAACATAAGTTGAAAATAAAATATTATGGTAGATATGTAGATGATTTTGTTTTGATACATGAGGACAAAGAATACCTGAAACAATGCCAAAAAATCATTGAAATTTTTCTCAAAGAAAGGCTAAAGCTCACACTCCATCCCAAAAAAAGATATCTCCAATACTACAAAAAATGAGTCAGATTTTTGTGAGTTATGATTTATCCACGCTATAGGACACTTGGGAAAAGAACAATATACCGTTGAAATCAAAAAATGGCAAATCTGGGAAAACAATCCAATCCACGCCAATCATGGAAATCTTATGATGGATTTGCACTACATCACAAAAATCGGAAGTTAAGATACCAACGAGCTATACAGTACAAAGCATACGAGTTGTCACAAATTTTTGAAATGGAAAAATGGCATCTATCACCGTAACTTACAAAAAACCCCGAGGCATCAACCACGAGGTTCACGATATTTTGTTTTTACTTATGTGATAGCCCAACCATTCTGGACTCTCCGACTTCGTCGGAGTGTCCCGCGAAGCGAGGATCCTCGATACGATATATCGTATCGGGAAGTCCCAGATGGCCCTAGTTACAAGCAATCATGCACAAACTCGCGTCGTAGTCACCACTGCTGTGGTAGTTGAAGTAACGATAATCATCACAGCAATCGAGCTCAGAACGCGAGTCTTGACTTCCTGATTTTTCACTATTTCACATACTTAGCCAATATCGTCAATCCATTCCTGTTAGATACATCAGCATTGCTATTTGATCATCTAAACCGTCTAAGTCGGCTTTTTCTCATAGTTCAGCTAAGATATCTCTCATTTCTTCAATCTTTGCTATATGTAATCATTCTCTTTGTTTCTCTTTTACATATTCTT
>CALCYP010000082.1 GCA_937906635.1 uncultured bacterium
ATACCCAAATGAAAACTGATTTGAACGAGAACCAGCAATTACAATGCTACTTTTAAGAAAAAAATTCAAATATGTAGAAATTCCAATTCATTATCATGCAAGAGATTTTGAAGAGTGAAAAAAAATAAAATGGCAAGACTGAATAAAAGCAATATTAACATTAATTAAATGGAAATTTAAAAAGATTAAGGACAATAAAATGCAATCAGGATTCGACTCGTTTTAAAAAAACAAGAACATATTCGAAAAATCTATTGCACCAAAAAATTTAATAAACCATAAATTCAATATACAAATATGTAAAAAAATTTTTTAGTTTGTAATAATATCTAACATAATTAGTATATGTAGCAAATAGTCCGAGGATATTTTTGCATTGGGGAAAAAGAAAACAAATTAATATCATTGATTTATTTTTAGAATTAATTAATATCTATAACAGATTTATAAACAACAACAAAAAATTAAGCATGTATTTATTATGAGAAAATTTGATTTAATGATTAGAATATAATATTGCGGTTACACTTGATAAAATAAAAAAAGCAATAAAATATTTAGATCTACAAAAATAATATAAAAATATGAAATCTTATGATGATTTTCGAGCAGAATTAAAATCAGCATATCCGATTACTCATTGAGAACTTAAACTTCCAATAGCAGTAAATTTGGAAAATTTTGATATTGATTTTGATAAGTTAATAAAAAACTTAGACAATATCATGCAACAACTGTTTGCGAAAAAAGATCAAGCTAAAAAGATTTCAAAGACAGCATTTGCTTCGTGATTCACCGACCTTTTTACATGAGAGTTTACGTGAATTGTACGCTTTGACACAATGTTTAATCAAAATTGAGAATTAAAATTGGTTGAAGTAAATACAAAATGGCCAGATTGATTATTGATGCATGATAACACATATTCAGCATTATTAGATAGAGAAAATAATAGAAATTTAGATTTATTTGTGGAATTGTTTGATAAAGAGGAATATATATTTATTATGTACGAAAATGCTTGATTTATTGACTCACATTTTCTGGAATATGAAAAAATAAAATCGAGATGATACAAAGTCTGAATTTGAACATTTGATGATATTATTTTCAAGGATTGATTTGCATATTATCAAGAAAATAAAATCGATGTATTACGTTTTTCTGTGAGTCCATGAAGATTAACTGAAAATCAAATCACATTGCTGAAAACAGCTAAATTAAAATACATCAACACTCCAGATTTAGCATCAATGTGAGATAAATCATTATTACAATGAGTCGAAAATGAGATGATTATGAAAACATTTGTACTTGATGAAAGTATAAAAGATGAGGTAATCCAAAATAAGAATAATTATGTGATTAAACCAACAAATAAGGACGAATGAAATTGAGTTTATATTTGAATTGATTTATCACAATCAGAACGAGAAAGTCTGATTAACAAAAATATTTGAAAACAATATTTAGCACAAGAATACATTAAAGTTTCACCAAAAACTACACAAATATATTTAGATTGAGAAATTAAAAAATCAGAAGTTTACTATGATTGTTGCCCACATATTTTTTATAAAAACTGAAAGATGATTTGATGTGGACAAATTTTAGTTAGATATTCAAGAAATAAAATTGTAAATGTACTGAAATGATGAGGTATATGATATATGAAACAAGATTAAATTTTTATATAAATATTATTCAAAACAATGTTTCAAATTTCCTATTCAAAATGATTGAGATGAGAAGTGAATATTTGAGCAAGTAAAAATGCATCATTGCCAATTGTGGCAGCAAATTTTTTGCTTGATGAACCTGTTAATCTGACAAATAAACCAGATATTTTAGATTTGCAAGTTTTGGAAGAAATCTTTGAAGAAGCAAAAGAGAAATCAAAGGATTTTTTTGATTTAACAATGGAAAAGGCGACAAAAATTAGGACTTCAATTTTACTTATCCCATACTGATTATGTAAATATTGAAAAGTAAAATTTGTATGAAGTGGAGGATGTAATATCTGAAAAAGACCACTCGATACATTCGATGATTGACTTGTAAAAGCTTGAATCAAAATAACAAACGAAGATTACAAGACATATGAAATTGTATGAAAGCCAAAGAAAAATATTATGATGCAAGAGTTCTCAGTGACTGCTATTGAAGCTCTTTTGACATATCTTACTTTTGCAAATAATTTTGACTACGAGATAAATATCTATCAAGTAGCAATCGAACCGCATGTCAGAAATTTAATAAAATTTTTGAATAATATTTGAGCGGATATAACTTTGAATACTGACCATACAATAGTAGTCAGACCATCAAAAATACAAATAAAAGAAAAAAATTTTACAATTATTTCGGACTATGTCGCTGCAGGTACATATTTTGCCATTTGAGCATGAGCTGACGATAGTGAAATTACTATCAAAAATGTAAATGTTGATGATCTATCGTCCATGTACAGCATTGCCGAGAGAATTTGAATTGATTTCAAAATATTAGATAAACACACAATCAAAGTCAATTCATTCAATAAAAAAAATTATAAATGAATTAAATTAGAAACTAGGATATTCCCATGATTTCCAACAGATTTACAATCAATATTCGGAACATTACTAACACAAGCGAACTGAATTTCAAAAATATTCGAAACATTATTTGAATGAAGATTTGGATATTTGAACGAACTTGAAAATCTTTGAGCAAAATTGGAAATTTTAAATCCACATCAAGCACTCATTATTTGACCGACAAAATTAAGATGAAATTACGTTTCTTCTACAGATTTAAGATGAGGATGAGCGATGGTATTGGCTTGAATTATGGCTCAATGAACTACAAATATTATGAATGAAAAAATAATTTTGAGATGATACGAAAATATAGTTCAAAATCTTCAAAATATCTGAGTAAATATCAAACAGATAGATAATTAGAAATCACCCCAAACCCCTCCTTGAAAAGGAGGGGCTTCTTGTTTCTATGTAATATTCCCTCTCTTTATCGCCGTGCCCGGCTCTAGCAGGGAAGATGGGGCAGGGGGTGATTTATATAAAATAATACTATGACACGAATAACTGAAAATATATGAAATAATCAATTCTGCTTCAATCAAGTAAAAAATCCAAAAGTTTGGATAGCAGACATGATTGAATGAACCGCACAAGATCTTGAAATCTGAGAGAATACAGTTTTTCGTGAAATGAGAAATTGAAAAGTAGTAGAATATAGATGATTAAAAAATTTTATCCATATAAAAAGCAATAATCAATCAATATATATTTTTGATAACCACAATCATGCTCTGAAATATCGAATTGAAGAATACAAAAATTGAAATATTCCATTTTGATTCAATTTAATTCATATCGATCAGCACACAGATATGAATCAAAGTGAATTTGAACTTGATTTAGAAAATCCAAATCTTGATGTTTACAATGTCTGAAATTTCATTCAACCTGCAATTAGATCGTGACTTATTAATCAAGTCGAGCAAATTAATACAGAATACAAATTACTAAACTTCCAAACAAACGAAAAAGATTTAATTCTCGATATTGATTTAGATTTTCGAGCACCAGAAATGAGTATAGAAAAATATTCTGAAACCATCGAAAAGACAAAGAATTTAATTTCAAAAAGCAGAGTAGTAACTATAGCAACCTCACCATATTTTCTAGATCAGAATCTAGCAATAAAAATTTGTAAAGATTTATTGTAAAAAAGTCCTCAAAAATTTGACAAAATTAATTTTTTATATATAATGTATATATGAAAAATTTTTTACATTTTAACTAACAAAAAATGACAACAATTAACACACCTACGGGTTGAGATGAAAAATTAGAGTCTCGATTAAAATGATTATCAATTGGAGAAAAAGAAAAAATTCTAAAAATTTTGAATAAAGATAAACAAGATAATGAAGACAATGATGAAAAAATTTTAGATCCAGAACTTAATATAAAAGAAGACGATTACTGGGATGTAAAAGTAAATAAAATTATTAAAAAATTATGACAAAATGATGAGTCTTTTTGGAAAATATATGACATATTGAAAAATAATGATAAATTTTCTCCCCACAAATTATGACTGGATTTTGGTTCAAAAACGCTATCATTAGATACAGCTAAAAAACTAATCAAAAACATTAATGAAAAAAAATGTAGTGAGGAACGATTAGTTTTTATACTATATAACAGTAAATGTTTTGAAAATGTCGACGATAATGAAATTATTGACTTCTTTGTAGCACATGCAGATGAGAACAAAATACGAATAAGTAGTTTAGTACAAAATTTAACTAGTGTTGAAAAACAAAAATATCTTTTTGATGAACTTTTAAAAATTTGAGATTGGAGAAGTGCTTTAGGATCGTGTATGTGGGCCGGTTGAATAAAAGGTCGAAAATGAATAGATTTGTGAGAATGAATAGATCCATATTATTATTTATTTGAAAGCATAGTTGCAAAATGAGATACTAAAGTAATTCTTGATATTTGAAAATTTTTTATAAGTTGAGGATATAAGACACCTCAACATGTTTACAAACTAATGGAAACTCTTAAAAAATACTGAAAAACAGATGAAATAGAAGTATTAACTAAATACAAAGAGGAGTTAAGAAATAAAAACACTGAAAAAGACCAGTAACAACAAAGTTCACTGGCTTTTTTATTATAAAATTTATTGGCATCAGCCATCAGCTATTAGCTATCAGCTATTAGCCATCAGCCATTAGCTAAACTAAATATCCATATTCTTTACAGACTTTGCATGAGTAAGGATGAAATGTTTCCTTGAAAGTACATCTTCACCCATCAAAATCCTAAACAATCTGTCTGCCTCCTCAGCATCTTCGATGCTTACTTGATTCAATCTCCTATTGTTTGGATCCATTGTCGTTGTCCATAGTTGCTCGGCATTCATTTCTCATAGACCTTTATATCTTTGTACCTCAGTTTTTTCTGGATCAAATCAGTGATCTGCTGGAGTCTCTTCTTCTCTATAGATGTATTTTTCAGTTTTTCATTGTGAGAATTTATATATTGGAGGACAAGCAGCAAATAAATGTCCATTTTCAATCAAAGGTCTCATAAATCTAAAGAAGAATGTGAATAATAATGTCCTAATATGTGCTCAGTCAACATCGGCATCGGTCATTATTATGATTCTTTGATATCTCAAATTGTGTTCATCATAGCTCTCTTTTATTCAAGCTCAAATAGCAGTGATCAAGCTTTTTATTTCTTGGTTTGTCATAATCCTTTGCATTGCGGCTTGCTCTGTATTCAGAATTTTTCATCTCAATGGCAAGATAGCTTGATACATACTATCACGACCAGATTTAGCACTTCAACCAGCAGAATCTCCCTCGACTATAAATAATTCTGTTCACTCCATTCACTTTTTTCCACAATCAGCCAATTTTCATGGTAAAACTCAACCAGCAATTACATTTTTTCTCAAAATAGTCTCTTTTGCAAGTTTTGCGGCTAATCTTGCTCTTGCAGCCAAATTAATTTTATCAAATATCTTATCAAAAGCCGATTCATCTTTTTTAAACTCTTCTATCAAATAATCATAAACAACTTTTTCAACTTCTCATCTCACATAAGCATTTCAAAGTCTTCACTTTGTCTGTCATTCAAATTGTGGCTCAGGGATTTTTACATTTACAATCGCATATAATCCATCAGTCACATCACTGTTTTGGAATTCTCATATTTTCTTGTCGATTTTATCTTTTTCTTTTCAAATCTCATTCATAGCATTCAAAAGAGCAGATTTGAATCACAAAACATGAGTTCATCAATCTCTCGTTGGGATATTATTTACAAAAGAGAGCGTGTTATCATTACTAGAGTTTGTAAATTGGAAAGCAATTTCTACAAGACAATCATTTCATTCGACATTCATATATTGAGGTGTCGAAAGTCTTTGTTGATTTCAAACCAAATTATTTAACCATGTTTTCAGTCATCATTCATAGAAGAATCTATTTTTTGTTCATTCTTTTTCATCAATAAATGTGAAAGCTACACCAGGAGTCAAATAAGCACATTGCTTATTCCTTGCAATTTCCGTACTTCCAGAGAATTCTATAGTATCGAAAATTGTTTTGTCTGGCAAGAATGAAACGATAGTTCAAGTCCTATCTGTATCTCAAATTATTTCCAATTCAGTTTGTGGAATTCATTTTTCATATCTTTGTCTGTAAATATGACCATTTTTGTGTACAGTAACTTCCAACCATTCAGACAAAGCATTTACTACTGATGCTCAAACTCAGTGCAATCATCATGAAACTTTATACACTGATTTATCAAATTTTCATCCAGCATGTAATACAGTATAAACCGTTTCAACAGCAGATTTACCAGTTTTTGGATGTTTGTCCACTGGAATTCATCTTCAGTCATCGTAAACTGTCACAGAATTGTCTTTGTGCAAAATTGTAGTAATATGATGACAAAATCCTGCCAAAGCCTCATCTACAGAATTATCCACAATTTCTTGTATCATGTGGTGTAATCATTTGATATCCGTTGATCAGATATACATTCAAGGTCTTTGTCTTACAGGTTCCAATCATTCCAATACTCTAATATTGGATGCATCATAATTTGTGTTGTCAGTCATTTAATCTTTATAATAACTAAATTAATCATGTCATTCTGAGGAGCTTTGCGACGAAGAATCTTGTCCTCCTTTATCGATATGAGGCCCACTTTAGCAGGAGTGGATTTTTTTAAGATTCTTCACTTCGTTCAGAATGGCACATATCTATATTTTGTCCCCCTTTATTGAAAGGGGGTGGCCGTAAGGCCAGGGGATTTTTTAGAGTATATTTAGTTTAAAAATCCTCAGTCTTCGCTACGCTCAGCCAGCTCCTTTAAAAAGGAGCACAACTATTAATAATCATCATCTTCTGCTTCAGAAAGATACTCTTGATAAGCGTAATCTACATTTTCATCATCGTCATCATCATAATCACGAGATTCTACCTTTTTTACTCTTTTTCATTTATTTCTTTTTCACATTTTTTCCAATTCTTCAATTTTAGCTACATCATCCTCAATTCAAAGCATCTTTTGCAATCATTCATGATCTTTCAATTTTTGGATAACTTTTTGCTCAATTTGTCTAACTCTTTCACGAGTTACATCAAATTCTTCTCAAACTTGCTCCAAAGTATATTTTGGTCAATCAATTCCATATCTCATTTTGATAATTTTAGCTTCTCTATCATCCAGCATTCATAATATCATTTCCAAATTTTGTCTCAGTTTATTTTTTTCTGCAAATTGATCTGGTCTAAGAGTATTTGAGTCTTCAAGCAAATCAGCTAAAGTATCTCTTCATTCATCTCAAACTTCTCTATCCAAAGATACATTTCCAAAAATTACTTCTTCAAGCTTTTTTATCTTTTTGATTGGAAAATTCAATTCTTTTCATATTTCCTTACTTGTTGGCTCTCTACCAAATTTCTGAAATAACAATTGATATGTCTTATTATAACTATTGATTTCATCAATCAAATGCACAGGAATTCTAACATTTTTCGTCATATCAGCTATTGCTTTTGTGATAGATTGTTTAATCCACCAAGTAGCATAAGTTGAAAACTTAAATTCTTTATCAGGATCAAATTTTTCAATAGCTTTTATCAATCAAATATTTCATTCCTGAATTAAATCAGAAAAACTCAACCTACTTCCAAAGAATCTCTTTGCAATACTAATTACCAACCTCAAATTTGATTCAATTAACTGTTTCTTTGCTTCTTCATCTCATTTTTTTATTTTTCTTGCAATTTCTCTTTCCTCTTCTCAACTCAAAAGTGGGATTTTTGAAATATCATTGAAATACAATTTTATATAATCTTTGAACTGTTTGTCATTTGTTTTGTACGTATTGTCATACAATTCAATTTTTCATAATTTCGTCTCTTTTACCAATTCTTTTGACTCTATTTCCAATACTTCTTCAATAGTAAGGATTTTTATACTCAACTTATCAGCTAAATCATAGAATTTCTCCAACAATTTAGCACTTTGATCCATATCATCGATTTCAGAGATTATATCTTCTTCACTTACACTTCATGTCTGAAATCATTTATTTAACAATAATTGTAATGGTTTTGTTAATTCTGAAATATCATCTTGAAACTTTTCTCGTAATTGTTGCTTAATTTTTGTAGCCATGTATTGTAATAAAATATAAAAAACAACAAATTTTAAAACAATAAAAAAACCACTTCGATATTTCAAGTATATATGAAAATTAACAGAAATATCAAGGTAAATTTATTTTATAAAATTGTATTGAAATTCAAAAAATTTTTGATATAAGAGCACCCCACAATAGTGGGAAATAAACAAAATGTTAAACAAAAAAATTTTAAAGCTATGTTAAAGTATTTTAAAGCTTTTGCAATGTTAGCAATCATTGCACTTGGTGTTTTGACAGTATCATGTCAAAAAGAAGATTTGACCTCAACCGGAAAAGTGGAAACTTTCACTTTGAACGGTACTGCTGATTCTACGATTAACGATCCAACTGTTTTGCAAAGTAGGAATTGGAATTTTCGGAGTTACAGTTCAACTGTAAGTCAAAATTACAATTTGTATAGTGCAATACAACTTTCTGAAAAAAAATACAGATTTGTTGTTATAAGCAATTCTTCAAACTCAAACGAAGAATTATATGTAAAAACATACTGTCATACTGATGGTCTAGATAATTACAAAAAACTACAAAGAATAAACCCATATTCAACTCCAAAAATGTATATGGTAGATTCAATATTTGACCGCAGTGCACTGTATTCCTACAAATACTTTGTAAGAGAAGACCCAAGCACAAATAATCTAAGACCACTTAGTACAGGAACGAGTCCTACTTTTACTACGCTAGTTGTCCCTGATACAACAGATGACTATGATGCAAATGTCATTGTTTCAAATTATCAAAGTGGTCCAAGTGATCAATGGTATTTTTATCCATACAACTGCACAAGTTGGGCTGCATTGAAAGTAAACCAAATGTGGGGTACATCAACAACATTTAATAATCGTATGTTCGGGAATGGTTACCATCTCCATGACGCATTAAATTGGAAACAAGTATTTGTTAGTAAGGGATATTCCGTTACCACAACTCCGCAAAAAGGTGATATTATTTGGTTTCCAGCAGACGTAACCTATAACAACATTACATACAGCGGAAATAACGGCCATGTAGGATTTGTACATTCGGTAGAAAATGGTGTAATTGAATATTCAAACTACGATGGTTCAACAGGTTCCTATAGGTTGAGTCAATTATCGACATCAATAATTTCAAATGTACAAGCTGAATTCATCCATGTACAATACAAACATTAAGACAAAAAAATCCTCCAATAATTGGAGGATTTTTACAATTTAATTTCACATGTCTGAAGTTGAAATTTTCACAATATTATTTTTTCATTCTTATAAAAAACTCTTTCATCTAATTCATTTCGGTTTATGTTGTCAAAACTTGTAAAAGAATCCATAAGTTCTCAATTTAATCACCTTTTTACTATAATTTTATCTCAAATAATCCTATTTATTTTTCGACTAGTTTGTTTAATAGTTGCAACTCAATTATAATTTAAATCTAAAAACTCATTTGTTCATAAATTATAAATATTATTATCAAAAACAAAAACATTTTCCCAACTTGAATTTTCTCAAACCATTCAATAAAAATAAAAATGTCATTCTGATTCTCACCAAGGAATTGAAACAAATTGCTTGCAAACAGAATCATCAAAACAATCATAAAGTGACTGTATATAATGGAAATTGTCAGTGTTTAACTTTATACTTCTAATATATTTTTTATCTACAACATTCCATTTCTGTAAAAATTCAAACAATCATGGATATCAGGCATCGGAAGCATTATAATAAATATATCAGCCACTTCATATGCAAAAAGGTTGCTCTCATTTTCCTCTTGTGAAATTTACTCATAATCAATTTTTATATAAAATTCACATATCATCACTTCATCATCAACCGTATGGAGAATAAAATGTATAAGCATCTTCATATTCACAATTTTCCACAACATCATCAACATTAATAACATCAAGTTCATCAAATGGAATTAGGTCAACTTCTTCACATAACGGAATATCGTCTTTTTTGTCATTGAAAGTCTGAGAATCTCAAGAAATTTCATTAATTTCAACATTTCAAGTTAATTTATATTCATTATTATTTTTATTAGTAATATTACATCAAACGACAATAAACAAAGATAAAAGTAAAATACTCACAAATATTTTTTTCATTAGAATGTATTAAAAATAAAAGAATTAAAAAAAAGAAAGGTATATATACAAGTAAAAATATACTATCAAGCTCTCAAAAAATCTATTAAATTCAAGATTTTTCTTTTGCCTTATCATCTAAATTATATGAGTATATTGTCTGACTTGGGAATGCAAATTCAATTCATTTTTTTTCAAATTCTTCAAATAATCATAAATTAATTTTTTCATTTATTTCAAGCATTCTTTTGTAATCTGGAGAAAGACATTTGTAACTAATCAAAAAATCCAAACTATAATCATTCATTTTCTTGAAATAACATCGTTCAAATTCGGTATCTTCAACATTTGTAATTACATTTTTTACTATTTCTGGGATTTCTTTTAGATATTTTATACTAGTAGAATAAGTCACTCAAACTGTAACCCTCTGTCATCTATATTTTGATTTTCAATAATTCACAATACTATGAGTCAATGCCATATTGTTTGGAATTATTACATCCTGTCAAAACACATTGGTCAAAGTAGTACATTTCAATGAAATATTTTTCACAGTTCATGAAATATCTCCAATTTCTATAAAATCTCAAATAACATATACTTTTGAAAATAATATCGAAAATGAAGCAAAAAGATCCGCCAAAATATTTTGCAGAGCAAAAGCAACAGCTATAGAAGCAACTCACAAACTAGCAACCAATGGAGTTAAATTCACTCAAATATTGCTCAAAAACAGTAGAATTCAAAGTGCCCAAACGACAATATTTACTATCAATTCAGCTGCTTTTTTTCATGCTGGATTTCCATGCAATGCTTTTCAAAATACATATGACGAAATTTTTACAATAATTCTTGCCACTCAAAAAATCACAATTAACAAAAATATTGCATTAATCACGTTTACTGCATTCAATGGTAATACAAGTATTTTTGAGACAATAAACAAATCAACGAAAAGCCAAAATACAGAAGGCAATTTTGCTATAGCTCACAAAGTAGATTCATATTTCTTTCACTCAGCATTTTCTAATCTCTTTTTCAATCTTTTTACAAAAAATCTCGCAACAACAAGTAATACAATAAATACAACTACAGCAAAAAATATTCTTCGCAAAGTGTTTTCAAATATTACTATATTTCAGAAATTATAGATTTTGCCTAATATTGATGAAAAACTCATTATTTCAATTCGATTTTAAGACAATAAAAAAACCACTTTCATATTTCAAGTATATACTAAAAACCATAAAAAATTCAAGGTAAAATAATTTTTTAGAAAATTGTATTGAATTTCAAAAAATTTTGGTATAGGGATTATCCCAACAATGAGGAATAAACAAAATGTTCAACAAAAAATTTTAAAAGTTATGTTAAAGTATTTCAAAGCTGTTGCAATGTTAGTAATCATTGCACTTGGTGTTTTGACAGTATCATGTCAAAAAGAAGATTTGACCTCAACCGAAGAAGTGGAAACTTCCACATTGAACGGTATCGCTGATTCTACTAATTTAGTTGTGCCAATAGAAGCACAAAACTTAAGAGGATGGTGGACTGAGTTGGATTATAATTCAGTAATATGTGCACCATATTTAACAGCAGATCCTGTAAAACTCTCAGATAATTTTTTTAGATTTGCTGTGTCTAGTAACTCCACATACACAACAGAGGAAATGTATGTAAAATTCTACTGTCACACGGATGGCGACACTTCATACGTGAAGATGCAATGTTTAAACCCCTATTCTTCTATAAGGGCTTACAAATTAGACAAGATCTTCTCAAACAGTGCAAATTACTCATACCAGTATTTCGTAAGGCAAATACCAACTGTAAATGTACTTAGAAGAATAACACCAACCAATGGCTCATTCGCTACATTAGTTGTGCCGGGCCAAGGGGACAACTATCATGATGTCGCAGAACATATATATGCAGGTAGCGGTATGTACATGGATCAATGGAATTTTTATTACGAAGAATGTGTTAGCTGGGTAGCATGTAAAGTCAATGAAATGTGGGGGACATACAACACTTTTCACAACAAAATGTTTGGAGCAAATAACCCATTAAGCAATGCTAGCACTTGGAAGAACAAATTCATCCAACAAGGTTATTCGGTTGATCAAAACCCACAAGCAGGAGATATTATGTGGTATCCAACTAGTACAAGCATGCCGAATGGCCATGTAGCATTTGTTCATGGTGTCAGCAATGGTACAATATATTATTCATATTACAACGATTTCGGAGACCATCAGTACCATTATTCAAGTATTTCTACTAACAATATTGGTAATAAATACTTTATTCATGTTCAGCAAAAACTATAATTAACAAAAAAATCTCCTTATTTTTGAAGGAGATTTTTATAATTTAATTTCACACGTTTCAATTTTAAATGTTCAAACATTTGTTTGATAATCTATTCAAAACAGTAATTCAGGATTGCCTTTATATGGCTCATTTAATTGTCATTGAATAAATTTTTTTACAATTATTTTGTTATCTGAAAAATCAACAATATGCCATATTCATTCTTTTAATAAATCAAGAGAATATTCCGTACAAAATCTTTCATCATAATCTTCACATATATACGAATATCAACCCATATAATAAATTTTATCATCTAATAAAAGATATTGTTGACCAGAGGTTAAATCCTTCCTAGTTCAATGTACAAAATAATGGTTTTTACTTTCTCACCATTCTGGTCATTCAAATTGTTTACATAACTCATCACAATGATAAAATAATGGATAATTTATATAATGATTATTATATACAGTTTCAAATATTCATTTTTCATTTATATCCCACTTTTCTAAAAATTTCAGAAAATCATTATACTTTTCTCATGGTGCATAAGCCATTTCTCCCCATGGCAAAACACATTTTTTATCTTCATATACATCGTCGTAATTTAAAAGTCAATCACTAAGTACCAAAAATCATTGCTTTGTTGCAAATAATGTATTAAAATAAATTCAAAATCATGAAGCATCTACGTACCAAAGTTTTCATTCTTCATATTCACAATTTTCTACAACATCATCAATATTAATAATCTCAAGTTCATCAAATGGGATTAAATCAACTTCTTCACATAATGGAATATCGTCTTTTTTGTCATTGAAAGTCTGAGAATTTCAAGTAGTTTCAACATTTTCAACATTTCAAGTTAAATTCATATATTCATTACTATTAAAATTGCATCAAAAAAGAAGAGAGACAGAAAAAAGCAAGATACTCACAAATATTTTTTTCATAATTACTTGTTAAAAATAAATATACCGACATGCTACAAAAATGTATATTTTTTTCAATTGATTTTTTTTAGTATTAAAATATAAGAACAAAATAATTATCAATTAATCAAACAAAATGTTTCATTACATCAATTGAAAACTTCACAGATATCAAAACAAGATTTTCATCCAAAATGAACTTTTTTGAGTAGAAATTCAATATTCTGGAAATAAAAATGAATGAGAATTCTTTTTGTACCCATACTATGATGAAAACAAAAGGACTACAGTATATTTTGCTTTTGATACTATAGAACAAAAAATATCATTTGAAGAGATCTTGAAGGTAAATTGAGTATGACCAAAGACAGCATTTCAAATTGCAGCAATGCCGAGAGAGGAGTTGAAAGAAGCAATTAAAACTCTCGATACAAAATTCTTTCAATCGATTCCATGAATCTGACCAAAATCAGCAAAAAAAATATTGATTGAATTGAAATGAACATTTGATTTATCCGATGTCGCGAAGATGGATGTGGATCAAAAACTTTACAAAGCCATCGTCTCTTCAATGAAATGACTTGGTTATGAAGCCACATCAGTGAAAAAAGTTTTGCAAGAATATGATTGAAAAATTACAAACGAAAATATGACTGATGTAATCAAACGAGTCATATCAAAATTATAATTTAGAATTTTAAACACGATATGTTAGTATTTATAGATGAAGCATGAGATTCAAGATTCAAATTCGACAAAAATTCAAGTAAATATTTCACTATTTGAATGATGATTTTTGAAAATGATGAAGATGCTGAATATTACAATAAAAGAACAGATTTGATAAAAAATGAATTAAAATTACCAAAAACATACAAGTTTCACTATAAAAACGATATGTACAAATTCGACCAAAAGAAGAATCCACATCTATCTCCTAAGAGAATGCAGTCGCTAAACGACGCGTTTCGATGTGGATTAATTTCATAAAATGATTATGATCAAAAAAAAATAAAAATGCAAATAATTTTTAGAATAATTATAAAAGATTAATGAATATAAGAAATTTTTGTATTATAGCACATATAGACCACTGAAAATCTACCTTAGCAGATAGGATGCTTGAGATTACTGGTACCATCAGGAAATCAGACAAAAATCAGGTATTAGACCGTATGGACTTGGAACAAGAAAGAGGAATTACAATCAAACTAACGCCAGTAAGAATGCACCGAAAATGATATGAATTGAATATGATTGATACCCCAGGTCATGTAGATTTTCAGTACGAAGTTTCACGCTCTCTTGCTGCAGTAGAATGAGCAATTTTGCTTGTAGATGCAAGTCAATGAATTCAAGCACAGACTCTTTCCACACTGTACCAAGCAATAGACCAAGATTTGGAGATTATACCAGTATTAAATAAAATCGACCTACCAGCAGCGAATCCTGAAAGAGTAGCCAAAGAGATTGAAAACGTAATTTGAATCCCAAGAGAGGATATCTACTTAGTCTCATGAAAGACTTGAGAATGAGTCGAAGCAGTACTTGACGCCATCATCGAAAAAATCCCAGAACCAAAGTAAACTTTTTCCTCCTTTTTACCGTGCCCGGCTTCAGCAGGGAAGGAGGTGGCCGAAGCTTGCTCAGCTATGCTGAGGCCGGAAGATTTTTACACAAGGAATCAAAAAATGGTATTTAAATACAACCAAAATAATGTAAAATATGCAAAAATAAACAGGAATAATCAGACGGAAGAAGAATGAAAGATACGAAACATGGTTTTGAAGATGGATAAAACATGATATAGATTCCTGAGACAAAAACCAATCTGAAATTACATACTAGATTTTTATTGTGATAAATTAAAACTTGGAATAGAAATCGATGATCAAAGTCACGATTGGAAACGAAAAGAAGATGAAGAAAGAACAAAATATTTGAATTTACTTTGAATAAAATAATCAGATATTCTAACTCTGACATAAATTATCGCTTAGAATGAGTAATTATTGATTTAAACAACAATTTGGAACAAAGAAAAAAAGAATTAAATATTTAAAAAATCCCCACCCCTTCGGGGAGCCCCTTTAAAAAGGGGCAAAATAAGAAAACAAAATTTTCTCCTTTTTAAAGTCCAATTATGAGAAAAATCAAGAGGAATAAATAAAATCTTAGAT
>CALCYP010000083.1 GCA_937906635.1 uncultured bacterium
AATACCTTCACCTTTATCTTATTTATTAGTGGTGCTTTTTAAATGATAATTAATTGTCTTTATAAAATACTTGACTTTTAGTACCAATAATTTATAATAATATTATCTTCTGTATAAAGAATAAAGGATAAACAATAAACAAACAAAAAATAAAAAAATGAAAAAAAAATTGGTACTATTTATCACCGTCTGGATGTCGGTGATGGCTGTCCAAGCGCAAGGAGTCATAGCTTTTCATGGTGGCTATGGCTTTAATGTGAACCATGGAGCCCATCCGAGTGGGCTCGTCTTCACCCTTGATTCTTACAAGAATCATGCAATGTTTGGCATGGGAGTAAAATTCCCATCCAACTACGATGGCCAATTTGGAGTTGATGTCCATGGTGGCGTCAACTTCCTGTGGGATAACTTTATGTTGTCACCACATGGGATTATTGGCTATAGCCACTCATCAAGTAGCGAGGTCAAAGTATCTCCGCTTCAACTTGGAGCTGGGTTACAGGCTTGTTACAAAGTCTATGGCCCAGTGGGGGTTTTTGCAAAGGTGTCCTATCTGGCACCTGTACGTTTTGAACCACTCGGATTTGGGAGTGGTACGACAACTATTTCGTTTGGTCTGACCATGTTTTGGTTCAGGTAAAACGGAAAGACCCAGATTCGGAGTACTTGATTTATTATTCAGGTACTCCATTTTTTTTATTTCAGAGAAAATTTTTTTCTCAAATACTGATTTAATTCCGAATACTTTTGCTGCTCATCTGTTCATGCAAATTTTCGGGCATAACTTAGCATATCTACTACACTTTGATAAACCTTTTTTGATTGTTCTGGTTCAAGTTTTCTAGCTTCTGGATACTGAGTCCTAAGCTGTTTCGCATAATCTGCACTCATTGCTTGGTACTTTTCTGGCAAATCTCACCATGTAGAGGTCAAAACAGCAATGACAGCATTTACAGCTTTTAGAGTCTCAGCATATTTTTTATCATCTTCAATTTTCTTGATTCTATTGTAATTTTTTGTGGCAAGTGATTTACTATAATTTTTGGCAAAACAATCCAATAATCAGATTCATTTAAAGTGCCCTTTCCAATATTTATCTAGTTTGCTTATTTGAACTTTTTTTCATGATGCACTAATCATCTCATTATTTCACATAAAAATTCCCACATGAGTAATCTCATTTTCAGATTCGTAAGTATTTTTGAAAAAAATCAAATCTCAAATTTCAACATCTGCCAAGTTTCCTGAAAAAGAATTATTTGCTACAAATTGTGCTCATTGCAAAACAGAAGTCCTTTCCAAATTGATTCAGACATTAGCAAATATTACTTGGATGAATCTACTACAATCCATTGGTTCTCCAGGTAATTCTCAATTTCACCCGAATTGATATAGAGTCTCAATATAAAGTTTTGCAAGATTTAGTATTAATTCACGATCTTGTATAGTGATTTGATTTGCCATGATTATTCTTATAAATCATAAAACTAAAAAAAAGATAAAAGTATTTATCTAAAAATCAAGAAAAATATTTTTAGAAAATGTCCCCCTACTAAAAAGGGAGGCAATTATCCTTAATAACATTAAAAACTATTATTGAAATCAGAAAATATATCGCTATCAATAAAAAAACAGAAATTTTATCCAACATAAATCAAAATGGATTCATCAATATTTTATGCGCTTTTAGCTGTGATTGTCGTATCATTAGCATCTCTGATTTGATTAGTAACATTTAAAATAAAAAATGAAAAACTTGAAAAAGTCTTGATTTATTTGGTGGCTTTTTCTGCATGAGCATTACTTTGAGATGTCTTTTTTCACCTATTGCCAGAATTGGTGGAGGAATCAGGGACTATTTCAATAGAATTGGTTTGAGGATTGATTTTGTGATGAATAGTCATTTGACTTTTTGTAGAAAAGATTGTTCACCGAAATCACTGTCATCATGTAGACACCAAAGAGCATGTGCATCCACTGGCTGTGATGAATCTTGTCTGAGATTTTGTACACAATTTCATAGATGGATTGATTATTTGAGCAAGCTTCATGATTAGTATCCCAGCTGGAGTTTCCACTTCAATTGCTGTCCTATTCCACGAAATACCACAAGAAATCGGAGATTTTGCAGTATTGGTACATTGATGATACAAAAAGGAAAAGGCCCTGTTTATGAATTTCATCGTCGCTTTGACAGCAATTTTCGGAGTCTTTCTGACATTTGCAGTTGGAAAGAGCGTAGAAAATATTCATCTTTACCTGACTCCAATAGCTATCTGAATGTTTATCTACATAGCATGATCAGACCTAATCCCAGAAATTAATAAACACAATACAAAATTATCAATGTCGTTGTTACAGATATTGATGTTTATTCTATGATGCTTTGTAATGTTTGCTTTGCTATGATTGGAATAAAAGACTCCCTTTGTAAGGGAGGTGCCACGATATATCGGACAGTAGATTTAATAAATAATCCCACACAACAGAGCCAGGGTATTTACTACACATCACATATAGTAAATTTTGATATACACAATGACTTGCAAATTTTTAATTCCATATTGTTTCTCTTCCTTTTTTAAAGCTTACTTTTTTATATTTTGCTTTTTAGATAAAAAAAATGAGGTTTCAGTATAACTGGCACCTCGGAGCTCCTATAAAGGATTACTATACACGGCGATTATTACGCCGGACTAACAACAAATAGCCTATGCCAAATGCGACAAGCGGTACAACAGCATCCCCAATAGGAGTTTCTCCAGGATCGGAACCTCCAGGATTATCACCCCACCGATCAGGTAAATAAACCATTTCAGGTTTAGCATCGCGAGAGAAAAGAGAACTGTTTTGCTCTTGTGCATACATTTGAGCATAAACCACTAAAAAGGCCCAGATAAGCAAGGCCAAAATCAAGGATTTTTTCATGATTTTTACACTTAGTGTACTTATATTGTATATAAAAAGCAAAAAAAATCAAGACAACATTAAGTTTTATTTACGATTTAAGACTTAAAAACAAATTGAAAATATAATGAAAAAAAATATACAAATATCTGTTTACATAAAGCATAATATCATGAAAAAGACTTTTTTTGCTACTATACTAATCATATTATGAACATTGCTTTTAAGTGGATGTATGACTACTGGGCCTATCGTAGATGATTTGAATCATTATAAGAAGTGAGATACATATAAAAGCATTAAAGAAGAAAAAGCACAAACAGAAACACTGTCTAAATCTGAGGAAAAAAATTTCTATGAAAATATTGAAATTGATTACTGAGCATCTGATATTTTTTCAAATGAAGAAATAAATGAAGTAATGGATTTAGTTCTAAAAACATATGAGACTCGAAGTTCTCACCCTAAAGTATACAAAATGTACTACGATTCAGATGAAATGTCTCTGTATGAACTAAACTATTTTGAAGAATATCTATGATTAAAATTTGATAAATGTTTGAAAATATATTCCAACTTTTATATGGATTTAGATGAACCTGAAAATATATTTGAAGCAGATGATATCACAGATTATAGTTGGACAGCTTGTAAATATGAACAATGAGAACGAGAATTGGTAAACCACTGATTTATGTAAAATTCAATTGATTTTTTTTTGTTTTATAGTATATATTGAAAAATCTTTTAACAATAAACAATTTACCAATGAAACAGACATTAACAAACTTAGCAAAAGCATTTGTTTGAGAGTCTCAAGCAAGAAACCGCTATACAGTATATGCCAGTGTAGCAAAAAAAGCATGATATTTACAAATCGCAAATGTATTTTTGGAAACAGCTGAACAAGAAAAAGAACACGCAGAACGATTCTTCAAGATGATGCAAGAATTTGTAAAACAAGAATGATGAGAGATACCTAGTATCGATGTAGAAACTACTACAATGATAAAATTCTGAGATACTTTAATGAATTTGGAGACAGCCATAAATGGAGAAAACGATGAATGGACATCTATGTATCCAGAATTTGCAAAAGTAGCTGAAGAAGAATGATTTCCTCAATTTGCTGCAAGAATCAGAGCTATCATGGTAGCCGAGAAACACCACGAAGAGAGATACAAGAAATTGTATGATTTAGTAAAAAATGACAAAGTATTCAATAGAGACGAAGAAATATATCGAGTCTGTACAAAGTGTGGATATGTTTGGAAATGAAAACAACCTCCAATGTCTTGTCCATCTTGTTGACACGAAAAAGAATATTATGTAAAAATGAACGAAGATTTCTAAATTAAATATACGAAAAATCCCGCAATTGCGGGATTTTTAAGTAGTAAAAATAAGATTCGAAGCTACAATGTTTCATTCTTGGGATCTCGTGACAAAACATCATTGATATCTTCTTCCGTTGCTCACATAGTTTCCAAAACTTTTGCAGTTAATTTTTTTGCTTCTTCGATTTTCTCATCAGATGTATCATCAGGTAACTCTAAAACAACATTATCTGTATAAGAAGTTACCACATTTCAATTTTCATCCAAACAAGCAATTCCTCATTCAGAATTAAGAGCCTTATTAAGCTCATCTACGGCAATGTCTGTTGGTGTCAAATTAAATGGTCAATTAGCATAATGACGATAATTTACGTCATATCAATTTAAATCTTTTCTCATGGTTTAAAAAATTAGAATATAAAAATTGTCATAATGACAATTTAATTATATACAAAAAAAAACTTGTCAAATTTTTTGGCACTTTTTATCGCGGTCAAGACCGGCGTTTCAGACTTTTTTGAAAAAAAGTGCATTTTTTTGAAAAATTTTTCTTCAACAATTCATCCAAATGTAAACATCTCCGGAAATACTAACAAATGATTTCATATAAAATTATTTGATTTTTTAAAAAATATCATTATTATAGGTGTGTTTATAAACCTATAACGCAGATGAATAATATTTGAAAATTATTACAATCAAAGAAGACGGTCTTTACTTACCAAAATTTACAATCAATACTTTGAATTCAAAACAGAGACACATTGAAATCTTTTTTAGAAAGGCAGATAAAAGCATGAATCTTGATTAGACCATATAAATGAATTTATGCATTACAGGATTTTGATATTTTTGAATTCGCTACAAAAATAAAAACTCAGAGCTATATTTCATTTGAAACTGTACTAAAAAAGGAGTGAATAATTTTTCAAGATTATTGAAAAACTATTTTTTTAGCAAGCGATAATTCAATTGAAAAAAAAGCTTTTTGATACACTTTTAAATGTCTAAAAGTGAAAGATAATATCTTGTACAATCCAATTTGATTAATTAATAAATGATGATACTTTATTGCCACTAAAGAAAGAGCAATTTGCGATAGATTGTATTTATCTCAAAATTATTATTTTGATAATTTAGAATGAATAAATAAAGAAAAACTATTAGAAATTTCCCAAATTTACAGCCAAAGAGTATTTTTACATGTTAAACAACTAATCGAAAATGCTTAATATAGATAAACATAGGATATTACTAATGAAGATTATAAAAGATATTTTCAATAGCAAATATGCTTCACAATTGGCATTTAAATGATGAACTGCTTCCTATTTTTTATATTGATTAGATAGATTTTCTACAGACTTAGATTTTGATTTCTTTTGAAAAGAAAATATTGATGATTGAATTGTAGAGATATTAAAACAATACTGACAGGTAAAAAAATGACAAAAAATAATTTTATCTTATGGAGAACAGGAAACAAATATTAAAGTTGATATAAATAGAAAAGTACGAAAATCAAACAAATATGATATAATTGATTTTTACGGTACCGGAATAAAAGTCCAAACAAAAGCTACTTTATTTTCAAATAAACTGGTAGCATTATCCGAAAGATTTACAAATAGAGACATATACGATGTATATTTTTTCTTTTCTAATCTATTTGATATTGATGAAAATATTGTGAGAGAAAGGACATGAATGAGCGTCTACC
The DNA here is from genome assembly GCA_937906635.1 of uncultured bacterium. GTDB lineage: Bacteria > Patescibacteriota > Gracilibacteria > Absconditabacterales > Absconditicoccaceae > JALOAF01. Next base: position 5,965 of record CALCYP010000083.1, read on the forward strand.
AATTATTACAAAAAATACTCAAAATATTGGAGAGACTACCAAAAAATTACAAAATTTTAGATTGATTGTGAGAATTACTAAACGATAAACAAAAGTCTTTTGTAAAAAATAATTTACTATCTGAGTTGATTGGTGTTATTAAATTGAAGCTTGATTTCTACGGAGAATAAGATGATAAATGAAGATTTTTAAATTGAATATACTGAAAAATCCTGCATTAGCAGGATTTTTAATTATATGCTAATGATTTTTCATTTAAAAATTCTTTTGTTTTTATTTTTCAACATGACATACAAGAAAATGCCTGAAGAAACTCATTTAGTGTAAAATCTTGATAATTTTTTCATTCTCATTCCTTATTCCATGGATTTAGTACTGTAATACTTTTTATGTTTCATTTATCATCTTTTTTAACTCAAGTTAATGAATATGCATGTTTGCGGTATAGTGTTTTTCATCATACTGTGTATGATCTGCTATCACTTGATCATAGTAAACTACCCAATGAAACAAACCTATTTCATATACTTGGATTATAATTCTTCAAAAAGTTATGAATTTCGGTTTTTGCTGTTTGTGATGACTGTGATAAAGTTTTATGCTGCTTATAGTTATTCATTGTTCAAAAATCATTAAATCATACATTATTCTTACCTAAAAAGGTCTGAAGTACCTCATGAGTCCATCAACCTTGAATTTTCTGCAATTCACCGGATGTAATTGGAGAATAAGCATTTCATTTCTTGTTATTTGGTCTTCTATTTTTTGCATAAGCTAATTCTAGTAACATATATCAATTATTCCCTCTAATTTTTGCAACATTTAATTCTGAATCTTTAAGTAAAATTTTACGTCAAGATGGTTCTCACAATGGAATTTGTATTTGATATCATAAATCTCAATTCTTCCATTTCATGCGTTGAATTGAAGTTCTCATAAGAGTATCAAAATATTGAACATTTGCCAATTGATGGATTCAACTAACTAAATAACAATCACCTAACTGTCATTGTTGAAGTCTTTCTTTTCATGAGAATAACCTATCATATTCTACTTCACTAAGTTTTTCATGATTTGATAAATATAACTCTTCTCTTTTTTGAATAGTAAAATTATCCATGGTATTTCAAATTTGTCACATTTGTTGTTTAGTTAATAATTTATTTGGCTTATTATTTTTTTTTCATCAAACACCATCACTGGGTTTTCAATCTAAATTTTGTAATTCTTTCAATGTATTAATAAATTTATATTCCTTAGCATCTTTGTCAAAATTTAAATCAATTTGTGATTGGACAGTTTCTACAGACATTTCATATTTAATATATTTAAAAATTGTCATAATGACAATTTAATTATATACAAAAAAAAAACTTGTCAAATTTTTTGGCACTTTTTTATCGTGGTCAGGACTGGTGTTTCAGACTTTTTTGAAAAAAGTGCTTTTTTTAAAAAACTTCTCAACAAGACATCATTGTGAATATTGCAATGGAGAATGGTATGATTTGATTTTTATGGAAGTACTAAAGCCCAATTTCCACAAGTAAAATTTCTTTTAAGATTAATTTAAGATGGATGATTATACTGCTAATCGTCAAAATGAACAGTGTTTTATTTCATAATTAATAATCATGAAAAAATTACCACTATTAATAACATTTGTATTTGTAATGGCTATCATATTGCAATGATGCACAAGCAATCTTACTCCTGAAAAAGTTGCTGAAATGAATGAAGATTCACAAACAATTATAAATGATCAAACAGTTAGTAATTCTCAAAAGACAACAACGAATATTACTCAAGCCAAATGAGCAATCTATTCTTCAGCAGATTTATTTACTGATAGAGATTTAAAGCAGTCTGTCGATTTAGATAATGCTAAATATTATACTGTCTCAGACGGAGAGAATATTACTATCACTGAAGAATGAGTTTATGTCCTCCAATGAACTGCTAAGAATGTAACAGTTTATGTAGAAGTAGATAAACAAGAGAAAGTTCAGATTGTGCTTGATGGAGTAAATATCACTAATGCTGATTTCCCATGTATCTATGTAAAGCAGGCTGACAAAGTTTTTGTGACAACGACCGATAGTGAAAACACTTTAGAAGTTACTGATGAATTTGTAGATGATGGAGAAACTAACACAAATGGCGTAATCTTTTCAAAAGATGATATCACTCTAAATTGAGTAGGAATATTGACAATCAGCTCTACAAAAAACTGAATAGTTTGAAAAGATGATTTGAAAATCACTTGATGAACTTACTACATCACAGCTGCTAAAAAAGCTATCGATGCGAATGATTCAATTAGGATTTTAGACTGAATTTTTGTATTAAATGCATGAACGGATTGACTACATGCAGAAAACAATGACGATGATAGTTTATGATATATTTATATTGGATGAGGTACATTTACTATCGAAGCTAAAGATGACTGAATCCATTGAACGAGTATAGTTCAGATTGATGATGGAGATTTTACAATTGTTTCATGAGAATGAATAGAATGAACTTATATTCAAATAAATTGATGAAACATCAATATTTCAGCTTCAGATGATGGAATAAATGCTGCTAACAAATCTAAATCTTATGAAGTAGCTGTAGTAATAAATTGATGATATATAAAGATAGTTATGTGAGCTTGAGACACGGATGGAATAGATTCAAATGGTAATTTATATATCTATGGCTGAACTATAGATATTGAAGCCAGATCTCCTACTGATTACGATTGAATGGTAATATTTGAGTGATGAAAATTGATAATTGATTGAGAAGAATATACTTATGTCCCAAATCAAATGATGTGATGAGGTGGAATAGGCTGAATGTGATGATGAATGGAAAGATGAATAAATGGAGGGAAATTAGATATGCAAGACTGAGAGCATCCAAACTGAGAAATACCAAATTGAGGAATGAGAGGAGATAGATGATGAGAAAGGAAATGACATTGAAATTGGAATCTACAAGAAAACCAAACAAATAACTAAGATTTTTATATCATAAAAAATATAAAATGACGAGACTTGAAAACACAAAACTAAAAAATGCTATGCAAAATCACGATTATGTAGCTCGAAAACAGCTGACTGAAGGACAAAGTATTAATAGGAAAATAAATAATCGAGAAGACTTTGAAAATTTTATTCAAATGTATAGTATATATTTAGATACTAGAGAAAAAATGGCTAGATTATGAATTAACAAAAATGACTTACACGAATTTCAACAGCAAATATCATAAGCTCACAAAATTATCTCCATTTTTAAAGGAAATGCCCGAAGCTTGCTCAGCTACGCTGAGGGCGAGGGATTTTTAAAAAATCTTTTTAGCTCCACACAAACAGCCTCCTTTAAAAAGTAGGAGGATACTCCATCAAAAACTTTATTCTAAGCACATCAAAAAATGAAAAAATGACTCAAAACATCTACAAAAATTAGTCTGAAATTCACATTATTCACTGTGACAATTGTACTACTTTTTGGAGTTTTTGCAAATGTCATATTTTTCAAAATGTGGTGGAAATCGCTGAATATCGAAGTACAAGGGGATAAATTGTCTGTAAAAGAAAAATTGTTGCAAGAGCCACCACAATTGCAAAACTGACAAAACTTCAAAAAAAATTTCGTAAACCATCTATCAATCAATATAGATTCAAAAGAATATCAAGAACTACAGGAAAATGAGATTTTTAAATGATACTGAATCAGTAAAATTGAATCTTCATACTATTATTTCAACAAAGCAAACAATATAGTGATAGTGAGAGATATCACACCGAATATTCAAGCTCAAAAAAATCTATTATTTATCTCAATGTATTTGCTCATATTCTTTGGAATTTTATCATATATATTATCAATATATTTCGTAAAATCATCTCTAAGCAAGCTAAATGATTTAGTTGAGTATGTCAAATCATTAAATTTAAATAATTTGGACAAAAAATTTGAAATTATTGGTCGCCAAGACGATGAGATTAATATATTAGCGAGCAAAATCAATTCCTTTACCGATAGGATAAATCAACAAACTTTGGCATTAAAAGATTTTATCTCAAATGCATCTCATGAGCTCAAGACTCCACTTATGAGTATAAATTCGGAGATTGACTACTCTATCAAGGCCAAAAAGTACAAAGAATGAATGGAAAATGTAAAAACAGAAATTTGAAATATAAATAATCTACTAGATGAATTAGTATTGATAAGCAAATTGGATTCTGGTACAGAATTAAATAAAACAGATAAAGATGTGAGCCAAGTAGTAGAATCGGTTGTAAATATGATTGAGAAAAAGTACAAAGAAAAATGATTAAAACTGTCGATAAAATTGGACAAAGTAGAAAAAAAAGTACACAATAGTAGCTTTGAAATTATAGCAAAAAATTTGATTGAAAATGCTTTCAAATATACAGAAAAATGAAATATAAAAATTATATTGAATAAAAATGAATTTATAGTAAAAGATAGTGGAATTTGAATTAACAAAGAAAATTTGGAGAAAGTTTGGGATAGATTTCGGCAAGAAGACAGTTCAAAGACAGACACAACAAGTTTCGGACTATGATTGTATTTAGTGAGATTATTAGTTGAAAAACATTGATGGAAGATATCAGTAGAAAGTGAAAAATGAAAATGAAGTGAATTTAAGATTACACGATAGTCATTCTGAGTGAAACGAAGAATCTTGTGTGTATCGTCATTTCGAGGCTTTAGCTGAGAAATCCACTTCTGTGCTCCTTTTTGAAAGGAGCTGGCGAGCGAAGTGAGACTGAGGATTTTACACCTATGGATTTCTCACATTCGTTCGAAATGACACACCAACACCTAAGATCCTTCACCTTCGTTCAGGATGACACAATATACATATTTACTACATAATAAAAAAGTATGAAAGTCCTACTCATAGAAGACAATAAGACTATATCAAACAATATAAAAAAATATCTCGAACTGGATGGTAATTCGGTTTTTGTCGCTGAAAATGGACTTTATGGACTCGAAGTAGCCAGAAAAAATAATTTTGATATCATCGTACTCGATCTGATGTTGCCTGGTTTGGAATGAGAAAAAGTTTGCGCTGAGATCAAGAAAGAGAAAGATATTCCTGTAATAATGACCACAGCAAAATGACAACTGGAAGACAAATTGGAATGATTTAATGTCTGAGCTGATGATTATCTCGTAAAACCTTTTGATTTAGAGGAATTAGAAGCGAGAATCAAAGTGCTAACAAAAAGAAAGCAATGAGATAGCAAACCTATCAAAAAATGAAACATCTCTATTGACCTCCCAAATAGGAAAATTTTGAAATGAAATAAAGAAGTGAAATTAACCGTGAAAGAGTATAACATCTTGGAGTGTTTAGTAAAAAACATATGAATTCCTCTATCAAGGACAGACATTATCCAAGAAGTACGATGATGAGATTCATTATTTGATGACGATGGAAAATTGGATGTCTATATTTCTACACTCAGAAGAAAGCTTGGGAAAGATATTATCGAGACTGTGAAAGGTTTTGGGTATAGGGTGAATAAATAGGGCTCCCCTAATAAAACTTCATCCCACTACCCCTCTAAAAAGAGTTTTTTTTTATTTCTTGATTTGTGCACAAGAAAGTTTTTCATAAATTCAATTGATTTTTTGACGAGATTTGTTATGGTATAGTTGTCCGATATATTTTTTACATGATTATTAAGTATTTATTATGAATTGAGTTACTAGAGAAGAAAAAATGGCTGTTTCTAAATTTATAAAACTGAGATCTAAAAAGTGATGAATTATTTGTCCTGCATTATGATTTAATATAATATTTACCGATAATAATTTTAAACATTTAACTTATAAGGATAAAAATCATAAGAGATTAACCCAAGAAATTAAAATGAGAAGTATCTGTTTTTTGTCTGTGGACAAAATAATAAAAAAATCTTGAACATATCAAGAATATTTGTGCGAAGAGAATCCAATTATTATCAAAAAACATGGGAAAAAGAAAAAATTATGAGAAAAATAGAATATATTTGATTAGTTGCTATAGTTGACTGACCTAATTGAAAGCATAGAATAAGAGTTGTAATAAAAAAAATAGAAGGATTTTCTTATTGAGAATACCTTTCTATTATGCCCGCTTGGAAGATGAAATGACATCCAAATTTTATGTGATGAAAATTTGAAATTTAAAAAAAAGCCTGATTCCAGATCAAGCGTCCGAGAACATGGGGACGAACCCCTTCAGACTTTTTCAATTATAGTATATCCAAAAAAAAATAAATTGCAAATCTTTTTTGACAAAATTTTTTATTTCTCTTATTTTACCAACTCTTGATACATTTCCATCAACTTTGCTACACATTCAGATTCAGTTATTTTTAGATTAAATCCATAAGCTTCCATTACAGCTCTATCATTATCTTGGTGGGCTTTACGGAGTTCTTTTGGCATCGTGAGTTCTTCGTAAAGGTCAGCAAGTGAACTATCTGGATAAAGTTTTCTCGCATCAAGGATAGCCATAGCCGTTCTTTCAATCTTTTTCTTCTGGTCGGCTGTCGGAGTAGGTCGTGGGAAGTTATTATAAACAATATCTTTTGAATATCTGTACCTCATCTCTAATCTTCAAGCAACGGCTCTCATTCGTGCCATATGGACATTTGAAGTAAGAATTCAAAAATGATAAATTGAAGCATTAGGTGCTAATCTTACAGCATTACTACATAAGATATCTGGTGTTTGAAATCATAATGGTATATATTTTCTTCTTTCTGAAGAAGTCTCTGGTAATATGATGTAATTAGTTGATGGCATATTTTCAACATGAAATCTTGTTGGTTTTTCTGCAATTTTTCTCGTTCATTCGCTTTTACTTTCCAAACGAAACTTTTTTACATTTTCTACTCTTTTTAGACACTCTGGCATACTTCTTAGTTCTGTTGGCGTACAATCTCATAACCACAAACAATAGCGAACGGAATTATTGATAAACTCTTCAGATCACATTCGCCTTCTAAAATATTTTTCGGCCTTAGGCTCTTTTTTTATAAATTCTTTCTTTTCTTCTTCTGTAAAAAGATAATTTCAATCATCAATTGGTTTATTTCATATTCATATTTCAGGGACATCACAAATTGGTTTAGACCTACTTTCAATAGCAATTAAAGGTCAATCGATAAGATATCAATTGATGTTCTTTACTTGATTTACAATTCAGTTATCAAAAATATATTGAACTTTATCTTTTATAAAACTAAATCAGACAATTACACAATGAACATGAGCTTTTAAATTTGATTCACTATCTCGCCTAAATGTTCTATGAGCAAAATTTATTGTAATTCATTCTTCAAATAAATCTTTCCACAAAATTCAAACTTGTTCTCATTGAGTAATTGAATTTGTAGAAACAAGAGCTGTTTGAATTTTTGTTCATTTCATATAGTTTGTAGCCAATTTATACCATCAAGTAACATAATCCAAATTTCAAACATTTTTTACTCCTTTAAATATTTCATTTAGTTCTTTCTTTTGGTTTTCATCCATTAGTCTTGCACCAACAAAAGGTGGATTACCCATAATATAATCACATTCTTTATTTGAAATTACTTCGTTCCAATCAATTCTCAAAGCGTTTCATTCTTTGATATTCGTATAAGATTTTAAAGGCAAAAAGTTGATATTTGTTCAGACTATTTCTTCTGTTTCTTTTACAGTTTGAGATTCGGCTATCCAAAGTGCAGTTGTGGCTACTTTTACAGCAAAATCATTGATTTCTATTCCATAGAATTGGTTGATATTTACCTTGATAAGCCAACTTGGGTCCAATGAAATTTGGTCTTTTCCAAAAGCTCTTATTGCTTCATTTTCCAATCTTCTAAGTGAAAGATAAGTTTCGGTCAAAAAATTTCCACTTCCACATGCTGGGTCAAAGAATTTCAATGATGCTAATTTTTTCTGAAAATCTACCAAAGCTGATTTTCTTTCACTATCTCTCTTGTAAGCCAAAGCTCAATCCAAATCTTCTCTCAGCTCATCCAAAAATAGTGGGTCTATCACTTTGTGAATGTTTTCTATGGATGTGTAGTGCATACCTCATTTTCTCCTGGTTTCTGGATTTAATGTTGATTCGAAAACAGCTCAGAAAATCGTTGGAGAAATTTCAGACCAATCAAATTTATCAGAAGCTTCATCCAGAATTAAGTCTTTTATTTCTTCTGTGAATCTAGGAATCTCAATATTTTCATTTGAGAATAATCATCAGTTTACATATGGGAATTGTGCCAATTCATCTGATAAATAGGGATCTCTATCTTGGTCTTTTGTATCAAGGATTTTGAATAATTCAATGAGAGATTTTCTCATAGCATCCAAATCATTTGAATATTTTGCTAGATAGTCATGAAACATATCTTTTTTACCAAAAATTCCTGCATCTTCAGCGTATAAACAGAATACAAGTCTGACACAGAGTTCGTTTAATGATTTATGTGATTCTTCGTTGTCCAAATCTTTGTATTGTTTTGCGAACGCATCGTAGATTTTACCTATCAATTCTCATGCTTTGAATGATATTTCTTCTTCTTTTTTGATATGTTCTGCTTTTTCATTTACTATAAAACTTAGTCTGTAGTATTCTTTTGCTAAATTTTTTAATAAAATTTCTTCTGGTTCAGAATTTGGATTATTCATATCATAAACCAAAAAAGACTGGAAATTACATGTAATAATCCATCTTGGTCTTTTATCATAAGGTAATTCTGCCGAATATCTTTTGGCTTGTTGAAAAGGATTTAATAAAGATCAATCTGATTGTTTTATAGCTTCTCTCAGATTTCTATTGATTCATTTCTGTTCAATGAGTACTTTGGTACTTGGAATAAATCAGTCTATAAATCAGTTTGCTTTGTCTATTTTTACATGATCTTCAAATTCTATAAATTGAGTTGGATTTTCCACTCAAAGCACCTTACTCAACAAATCAATCCAAAAAGGCTGAGATTGTCATTTCTCATATCATTTTCATTCTCGCTCTTTTATGAAATTTTTAATTTGCTCTTTAATTAGTGAATCTGATGCCATAATTCATTTTAAGTATAAATAATATATTCTTGTAGTTTTAATTGATATTTTTTCAAGTGATATAAAAAATTAGTAGACACAAAAAGCACCTACTAATTTTTCGTTTAGTTTATTTACGAAGATTAACTATTCTTTCTTGTTTGCTAGATAACTTTTTAATTTTTCTACTCACTGAGAATATGTACTTTCAGAGATCAATTCATTATTTTTATTGTACTTTAAGAATGCATTTGTCCATTTTGCAAAGAAATTTTCTGAGAAATCTGAATTTAATGCTATTCCTTCTATTTCTGCATATATCTCATCATACATCGCTTTAAATTTTTCATTTGCTAATAGACGGGTCTTGAGCTCATTATCACCATTCCTATTTGATCATCAATGTCAACCTCATCACGAAAATCATTCTCATCACATTCACTCTCATCATGGGAAATGTGGCATATCTCATCATGTAAATCATGACATTTCTACTCAATTTTGGAAATCAAGTGGTGTCGACAATTCTCATCAAAAATTATTTTTTCATTGAGGTTTATCTCAGCTAGCAATCAGTCATCACATAAAATCTGACTCTCATCCTCATCATTGAAAATCTGGAAGTGCTTGCCAATTATCTTCGTCATTGTGAAGGGACGAAGTGACTGGAGAATCTTGTATATTATTTTTAGATTCTTCACCCTCGGTTCAGAACGACATAGCATCCATTCAAGGGAATCATCATTGCTCTCCAACAGGGAAGTCTGATGGCATTTGCGTATTATTTCTGTCTTTCTTAGAGGTGTTTGAATCGTCATTTCGAGGCTTTGCCGAGAAATCTATAGTAGTATCGTCTTTTATATTAGAAGTGGATTTCTCCTCATTCGCTTCGCTTTGAGTCGAAATGACAGATGGATTCATTCACAATCACATATTAAATCAAGACATTCAACCGAAATTACCTCATCAGAATCCACCTCAACCGAATCAACCACCCATTCAACCAAAGGCTAAATTTTGATCCCACGTCAAAATATAAAATTTCTTTTCTCAGAGGTGATAGTATAGATAATAATTGCTTCACATTCAGCCAAATGAATCATTATTTCCTACAAAATCATCTATTGCTAACAAAGTCAAAACAGACTCAACATCTATATATGAATCAATTTCTGATTCAAATTCTTCATCTTCAGATTCTGAGATAAATTTCAGCAATCTAATCAATGGAGCAAAATCATAATCATTTACCCTTGTTTTTTGTGTGAAATAATCAGAATATACGGTCGGATCTTCTCATAAATATGTGAAATTTATAAAATTTCATGCTTTGTACAAGACTCAATTGTCATTTCAAAACCATTTCTGGATATAATATTCATCTTCTGGTAATTCACTTATTACAAATAATTTTTTATCTTGACCATCTATTTTCACTGCTCAATATGATGTATCGGGAGCTGGTTGTCAAGCTTCTTGATAAAGCTCATAGCTATATGGCTCTGCCAATAATGTGGAATCAGATCACATTCATCATACACGCAATGCTATCATTTCATGTCATTGATATGTCTGATTTTCATATTTATTAAATTTAATAAATAATGGTAATTGTGAATCATAGTCTATACTATCTCCACTACTCATTCCTGGTCAAAAGCTTCATCATTCAAATGCTCAAGGGAATTGCATTCATGGTTGTCCCCCTTCGTTAAGGGGGGTAAGGGGGATTTCATTCTCTCAACTTCCAAATTTCTCCACTTCATTTCTTTGCATTCCTCATCTCATCATATTTCCATGATATCACATCATCATTTGATTTCCACTTCAAAATTTCATCTGTTTTTTATTTCAACGATCCATTCACTCAAAACTCTGATTAAATTCATCATTTCATCATATTCATTTTAGAGATGAATTTCATTTTAACCTAATTCAGACATCTGATATTGTCACTCAATCTATCACTATATCTGTCTTGTACCGATCTTTCTGTGATGTATTTGCATAAGTATCAATCATATCTTTGTATTCTTCTGCTGTCATGAGAATTTGAATCTCATGAACTTGTGTAGTATCAAAAAGATCGATTGTATTTCCAATATCAAAAAGATCTGTCGTAATTTCTCATTTATCTCAAATATTTATTGAAATCACTCTACTTGTACCAAAATAACAAAGTACAAGCAAAAACAATATTGAAATAACTATCAAATGCCAATTCCTTTTCATAGTCAGAGACATGGTGAAATTTTTATTAGGTAAATCATTTTCTTTCCCTCTTTTTAAAGAGGGGGGACCGCTTGCGGTGGGAGATTTTAAAATCCTCAGTCCCCGATAAATCGGGGCCAGCTCCTTTAAAAAGGAGCAAAACACCCCTATTTCTACAAATCGGTTGAATTATATCCTGTAATCAAAGTCACATCCAAATTATCATTCAATTTTTTAATTTCTGATAAAAATTCTTGTTTCTTATTTTGATTTTTTAGACTGACATTGTAAACTAATTCTGTCAATGCTCATCCGCGTACAGAATCAATACTAATCAAATCTGAGACACTAGTGTATTTCACAAAAACATTATCAAATAAATGATCAAAATCCGCATTGTTATTTACACGAATTTTCAAAATTTGACTATTTGCTTCGCGTCTAAACCAATCAAAACGATTCATAATAAATATAACCAATGATATAGCTAAAGTAAATACTATTGCTAATACATAAAATTTTGTTCATGTTGCCATTCAGATTGCCATAGCAGCAAACATAAATCAAATATCACGAGTCTCTTTCATTGCATTTCTAAATCTAATGATAGACAATGCTCATACCAATGAAAATGCACGAGCAATATTTGATCACACTATGAGCATAATTAGACATACAGTCATTCACATAATCACCAATGTGTGTACATAACTCTGTGTATAAGATGTTCATTTATGAGTCTTTTTGTAAACTCGTCACAAAAATGCTGTAAGTAAAAAACTAAGCAAAATTCAGATAGTCACATCCATGACTGAGAATGTTCAAGTTAAATCTTGGATAGATCACAAAGAATCTACAAATTGTTGAATAAAGTTTTCCATTGTTTTATTTAAAGAATAAAAAGGATTTTATTTCTGTGCCCCTTTACTGAAAGGGGCTCCCCGACTTGTCGGGGTGGGGATTTTTATTCATCTCGCTTAAAAATCCTCCACCGCAAGTTTAGACTCCTTAGCAGTGCGGTCTTCACCCCGCTAAGCGGGGCAAGCATCCTTTCTTAAAGGAGGATAATATTTGCTATTTTCTTGTCCCCCTTGTTAAGGGGAAAGGAGCGTAGCGACAAGGGGATTTTTAATCCCACCACCCGATAAATCGGGGTACCTCCCTTATTAAGGGATGCTTATTTACACGACAACATCATCAGCGATATAGAATATAGTGCGAGGTACAGCTTCTGAGGTTTCTAATCACTGACAATACTTACTGACACGAATCAGACGGAAATTGTAATGAGCAATCATTTCTGTCAATCGATAAGGCACACGCTCATTTGCTTTTACTTCCATTATCACCATATCTGGTGAAATCATAAATTCTCAAATTTCCTTGTCTGCCAAATCCAGATTTTTCTTCCTATAACGAATATTTGTGTCAAAAGTGATACGTAATCCTGTATCATAATCTGTACCAAAATAAGCATTGCGCATGTAACTCGTGATACAGCTCGGTTTGAGATTATTTTGTTTGATAAACTGATATAATTCAAATATAGTCGGTTCATCTCTTTTATCATACTGTGGGATAATCAAATGATTACAAAAGTCCATTGCTTCTTTATAATTCATAGGGACTCTCCTTTTCTGTGTCGTACGATCTACTCTCTGCTTGATTTCTACATAAACTATTGAGTCGTCGTTCAATCATTCTTGGGTTTCGTACTGGCGAACTCTAAGTTTGCGACGATATTTCAATCATTCAATCTTTTCTCGATAAAAGCGATAATCATCTGTATCATAATATAGACTTGAAAGCGTATACAGACCATTTTCATTCTTGCTATAAGAATCAGGTATTACATATTTTTTCAAATCCTGCTGCAATCTCTGAGCTGTATCGTATGAGATGAGATATTTTAACTCAAAACGATTGAATTTCCTAATTGCTGATAGTCACGAATTTCAAGACATGATTTTATCATCTAAAATAAAAGTGACCATAATATAATCATTCACCTTAAATTAATCTTAAATTTTGAAAAGGGTTGGATTTCATGGAAAAATCCCATTTTAAAAAATTCTAATAAAACAAACTTATTTGACAACAAAAGCAAACTTTTAATTCTTCATAAAGCAAACTCTGTCCCTAAAAAAACACAGTTAAACAGCTGGATAATATAAAAGTAGAAACAAACTTTTACTCTTGCAAAAAGCAAACTTTTGATTAATTGGAAATAATTAATATACCGACATTTGAAGTTAATGTAAAAGATGAAATAGAGATAATTGTTTTTTGAATAAAATGATAGGGAGTATGATCATATACTAAATTAATCTTAAATTTTGAAAAAATTGTGAAAATTCTGAATTTTTTCACGGTTATTTTACAATTTATTATTTAGCTTAAATTTAATAGCTATATCAAAAAGATATTTTTTCTATGGTAATCTAAATATGTTTCTCTTCATTCTACAGGCAAAAGTGGAAAAGTTTTGTTATCGGATATTCATATTTTAGAATATGTCATATTAGATAAGAAGGGAGATAATTTAACTTTTTTATCATCTGTAAAAGTAATAAATCACTTATCAAATAAACAATCAAACAACGGAGAAAGCATAAATCAATTCATAGGGTCCGTTTTTTCAAATGTTGTAGATTTAGCCCATGGCTTTATATGACTCGCTATCAATAATCTTTCGTCAGATATCATTGTAATCGGACAAAATGGACATAAATCATATAATTTTCTACGATATTCTCATTGTCACACTCTCGCTTTTTTTATTTGTGTTTTTTCTTCATCTCATAATCAGTTCAGAGCTATATTTTCTTCTTCTATTCTGCTTGGGTGCTCATTTTCTCAAAAATAATCAGCAAATAAACGAAAATAATAAAGAAACTGGTTATGCTGATCTAAAAGTTTAGCTACAGAAATATATGTTATATTTGGTAAAGATAGTTCTCTAATAATTTGATATGCTTTACCATTTGATTTTATATAAATTCTATGTCATGCAATTTGAGTTTGTTCTATTGCTTCGAATTCAATCAATTCAGGAAGTGAGTTTATCTTATTAATTCTTGACTGCCAAAGATTTGGAAGTAAATCTCTGTTTTTATATGGTTGTTCAGGGTGTAAATATTCTGCTTTTGTATCATCCATATATTTTAACAAATCAGATTTTAATAAAAAACATTTTATTCAGAATCCAGCTCATCAAAAAAATCTTCTTAATTCTCATCACTCATTTCATATATAAAGCTTTGCTTCTCAGTTTCATCATCATATTTTATTTTGTCTTACAACAAAGCAATCAGGAATTGTAATTTTTTCTTTAGCATCCACTGAATTATAGGTATTTCATAAAATATCTACTCTCATAATAATTATAAATATGGTAAAATATTTTTTAATAATTCAATCAAAACAGGCACAACAATACTATTTCATGCTTGTTTATATGCTTGTGTATCGCTAACTACTATATTGAAATTGTCAGAAAATCACATTAATCTGTGACATTCTCTTGGAGTTAATTTTCTTAATTTATCTCATTTTGAAATATAATTATCAACTCAAGCTCTATGCATTTTATGCATACTTTGTAAAAGAGGTCTTGCCACTTTCAAATCAGTTTCAGGTTTAGAATAAAAGTCCTTAGTCCCTGTTTTTAGTACATAATTTTTGACTTTATCAGAAAGATAATATTTTTCATCTACATCTTTTTTTGGAGATTCTAAAATAAAATCTCAATGCCAGTTGAATTGTTGGTTGGCTTTTTGACATAAAGCGATTTTTCAATTTATTTGTGTAAATTTTTTATCCAAATTCTTTTGTTGTGTTACAAATTCAATTCATTTTTCTCATAAATAGTATTTAGATTTTGGATTATCTTCCAATAAATCTTGCATTGTTATTTCAAGTTGAATTGGTTTAGGAAATTCAAAGTCTGTTACTTTATCTTTAAATCATACAACAAAAACTCTTTCTCTATTTTGTGGTATTCAGTAATCTTTGGCATTTAATACTTTATAAAATATATGGTATCATAAATCTCTAAATGATTTTTCTACATGTTCCCATGTTTTTCAATTATCATGATTCAACAGTCCTTTAACATTTTCAAAAATAAAAACTTTTGGCTGAACTTGTGAAATTAATTTTATATATGGAAATATTAGATTTCATCTATCATCATTTAATCATTTTCTTTTTCATACCATGGAGAATGACTGACAAGGACTTCATCATACAAGAATATCTATTTTATTACAATATTTAGTTCAATCTATATCATAAATATCTTTATACCAAGATTTTTCATCTATTTTATAATTCGCAAAATAAGTTTGTTTACAAAAATTATCTATATCACAAGCAAATTCTATATCATGTTCAATTCACATTCTATCTAAAGCATGTTCAAATGCCCCTATTCAACTAAATACAGTTCATACTTTTAAATTTTTCTTTGGCATATTAAAAATAGTTTAGCGACTAAAAATACCAGCCAAACTATTTTTATAAAATCCTCTGTCACTTCGTGACATCTCCTTTAAAAAGGAGAA
>CALCYP010000084.1 GCA_937906635.1 uncultured bacterium
ATGTTCTCTTGAAGAGATGGTAGCATGTGCTTTAGCTGAAGATACAGATGCTTGTCTTGCTGCTTGTACAGGTGATGAAGAAGGTGAAGAAGAACCAGCTGGAGATGGATTTGTAACAGTTTCTAAATGAACAATTCCTGCAGATCAAACTGTTGCTAAAAATGCAATAGAAGCAAACTTATGATCAATAAAATTAACAGCTGGTGATCATGATACAACAATCTCTTCTATAGAAATTACAAAATCTGGATTGGGAGAAGAAAAGGATATTACAGATTTACAAATTATGTATAAATGAGATTATGTATCAAATGCTGGAAAGGTAAAAAATTCAAAAGCAACAATAAGATTTACACCTGCTATTACAATTAAGGCAAAATCTTCAATGACTTTTGATATAGTTGCTAACTTGTCTGGAGAAGCTGGAAATAATTTCGGATTCTCAGTTACAGATGTTGTAGTTGCTAATTGAAAATCTACAGGAACTCCTGTAAAATTAGGCAACTTAACAACAGCTAACTATTCTGTAAAATCAATAACAACAAAATTAGATCCAAATACAGCTAAATTAAATGCATGAGATTCTAAAAAAACAATTTTGACTGTAAACTTGGATAACAGCTCAACATCTGACGCTAATGTTACAGATATGGTTGTTTCTGCTTCAAACGCAACAAATCCAAGAGAAGTTGATCTTGATGAAACATTTGCAAATGTAAAAGCATATGTAGATGACAAAGAAGTTTGAAAAGTTGCTATTAATGAAGAATCTTTTGTTCTTTCAAATTTAAATATTGATATCAATAGAACTGATGATGTTGATGTTGTATTAAAATGAGACATTATATATGTATGATGAGAGAAAACATTAACATTTGAACTATCTTCAAATCGTGTTACAGCAACAGAAAAAATTAATTGAGAAAGAATGTGATCTTCTGTTTCAACTGGTAATGTAAAAGTTCAATGAGTTGATTTAAAGGTTGAGGCAAATTGGAAATGAGAAGATCCACAAAAAGTTTCAGTTGAAGACGGAAAAGTTACATTGTTAGATTTGATGGTTAAAGCTGATTCTTCAACAGAAATTACACAATTCTACTTTGATTTAAATTGACTTGATTTAACTAAATTTGTAGATCAAGAAGTTACTTTGTCTGTATGATGATATGAATATTCATTCTGAACAGGATGAAGTTCTGCAGATCTTAAAGCAACTGCAACAACATGATGAAAAGTAGTTATTGATGGTAAAAACGACTCATTCTTTGCTCCTGCTAGAATTTTAGTAACAGCTAAGTTGGACAAAAATAGTCCTTCAGTAGCATGAACTATCGACAAAATGAATTTTGGTGTTAGCTGAGTAATCATCAACGATATCTTAGTTCCTGTTGAAACGACATCTACAAAATTGTTATGACACAAAACAACAGTAGAAGATGGTAGTGTAAAATTAGCAAAGAGAACTGTTAACGATGAAAACACATTGAAATGAGGAGAAGAACACGAAGTATTATTCTTTGATTTAACAGCTTGAGCTCAAAAACAAACACTTCAGAATCTAGTAATAGATTTTACTTGATCTAAAACATTAGATAAAATTGCTGATAGTGCAAGACTTATTGCAGAAGTTGATTGAGAAGAAACTGAAGTTATATCTTGGGATAGTGATAGCTTATCATGAGTAGCAGCACTTCAAAAAACATGAACTCTTGATTTTGAAGAAATATCATTAGAAAGAGATTCTACTGTTAAATTCACATTATTAGTAGACCTTAAAGACGAGGTTTCTGTATTATGAAACACATGAGTATTTAGTATCAATGCAAATTCTTGATCAATTATATTAAAAGATACATGAACAAATATTAAATGATCAAATGTAAAGTGAAGAGAATATACAGTTGCTGACGTTACACCAACAGTAGATCGAAACTTAACAGCATGAGAAGATTATGTAGAATTCACATTATCTAATGAATCTGAATACGATGTTGTTTTGTCAGGAAATGTTGTTCTTTCTATACAACAAAAATCAAGTCAAAATGTTTCTTGGGAATGAACATGAAAAATGTTAGATGCTAATTGAGATGATATAATTGGTCTTACAAATCCTGCTCAACATATTCCATGAACATTGACATATGATTTTGCAAATATTACAGATAGGACTATAAGTTCTAATTGAGAAATAACATATCGTATAGAAATCAATGCTAATAGATTCTCTATAGATGAATTATCTATCATATTAAAATCAATACAATTTGTTTATATTGATGATGACAATAATGAGTCAGCTCAAATAACAAAGAAATGGTAGAATTGGTTCACAATCGAACTAAAATAAAAAAAGAGGCCTTCGGGTCTCTTTATCTCCCAAACACCCGAGTAGGATGGATGGAAGGAATTACGAAATAGTAGTCGCAATTACGTGGTTGTTTTTGTGACTATGATATACTTGCTTTATATTAGCTGTATTTCCAATTCTTTGGATGTATGACTAGTTGACGAAGAATGCTCGTTATCCATAGTGGTAACGGGCTTTTTTGTAAAAATTATCCTCTTCGTTAAATTTTTTGATTTAGAATAATAATATAAACCAGGATAAATTTTATAAATCCAAATTCCATGCTTGTTTGTGTATGATTCAATAAGAATCAGTAGTATTTTGTAAATCATCCATTGTTATCACATATTTAGGGAAAGAATCACGAATATCTTTTAGATTTCAGTATTCTCTCTGTACAACCGATTCATCGTAAAGAAGATACGCAACCTGAATATATATTTTATCGTTATCTCTTTCTGCTACAAAATCAATTTCTTTGTCTCAAAAATTTCATACATATACATTATATCATTTTTGAATGAGGTAAGAAAATACATAATTTTCTAATTTTTTACCAATATTGGAATCGTAATTAGAAAAAGAATAATTTAAAAAAGATAAATCGTTAAGATAATATTTTTTTTCTCACTCTAAAATTTTCTTTCATTTAAGGTCATACCTTGATACTCAGTGGAAAATAAAGATTTCTTGTAAATAACGGATATAATTTGAAATTGTTGCTATAGATATATTAATTCATTCCGACTTCATTTTTTTATATATAGAGTTTAATGATGAAAGATTTCATATATTTCATATAAAAAACAAAAAAACTTTTTCAAAAACATCAATATCTTTTATATTATATCTCTGAGCAATATCCTTTAAGATAATGGTATTTCTCAAAGATTGAATATACTCTTTTTGAAATTCTGCATCTGGTAATCTATATAGTTCTGGTATTCATCAAGTGGAAAGATAGTTTATAAAAGATTTTTTTCATTTTTCTTGATTTTTTATTCACAAATATTCTTGAAATGAAAAAGGATATACTGTTATGGGGAAATATCTTCAAGCAATATATGTAACTAATTCTCATGAAAGTAGTTTTGAGTTACTTCATGTTATTATGATTTCTATGTCTAAATTATCATCAATTCTCAATGAGTTTATATATTTTTCCCATCAATCAATATTCTGAATTTCATCTATAAAAAGGTAAATTCTTCATTTTTTTGCGATATTTTTTAAATAAACATTTAATACTTCACTTAAAATATCTTTATTTTTGATAAACAAGAAATCATCCAATTCCATATTTAGGTACAATATATTTTCTCTTGGGGTTTTTTTGTTTTTCAATATATTGTATATCAATTGTCTTATTATATAGCTTTTTCACGATCTTCTTTGTCATATCAAAACTTTTATTAAATCAGTAACTCAAAACAATTTTTCAATTTTTTCTATATAATCATTTCTGATATATCATACATCTGCGATTCATTTTTCCCAATAATTGTTTTTATTTAAAATAGAAATGATATAATTTTTATCCATTAAAAATTTTTTTAAAAAAATAAATTTTGTTTAGTATACTAAATAAAATTATAAAATCAAGTAATTTTGTTTAATATATTAAATATTTTTAATATTACAGAGATCAAAATTTTTTTATAAATCAAGAAAATGTTAAGCAAATTTTACAAATATATAAATTATATGTAAGTGTTAAATGTATTTAACAAAAATAGCAAAAACACATAATTTTAAATCCATTTTTTTCCCTTGAAAAATATTTTCATATTTTCTACAATTTCTAAATTCAGTTCAATAAACAAATTAAAAAAATGAAAACATTAAAGCAAACCCCAGCCAAAGAGCTGTATAATTATATCAAGCTTAATTGAGTTGAGCAATCAATTTATTTTTGAGTTGATGTATGAAAAGAAGTTTTGGACATTTGAGCAACTATTTGAAATAGTAATGTGCAAGTGTACTTGTGAAGCATCAACAATACAGCAAGTGGATTTAAGCAAGTTGAAGATGTGATTATGAATTTGATTTTGCTATGAGTGAATGAGAATAATATATATTTTTGAACTGAAAATACTTGAATTTACTGACACGATATTATGAATTATTTTTCTGATAGAATACCAAATACGTATATTCTCAACTCGAGTTTAACCTGTCACGCTAGACAATATTATGCTACTAGTAATTTCAAAAATGATGAAGTAGACAGCGTAATGATAGCTACTACATTACAAGATTTAGACAATAAATGAAGGTTGGAAAGTGTAAATAATCCATACAAAAGATGATGTGGAATGTGATTTGTTCGCCGTTCGTTTAGCAATGAAAGAAGTTCTTTGCGTCTATTGTCCAGGAGATTAGCAAAATTAAGAGAGACAAAATCAAATCTTATGAGGAGTATAAATATGAGTAAAGAAAGATTATTCCCAGAGATTTATTGATTATTTTCCATCAAACATAGAGCGAGTGTAGAATGATTATTGATAGAAAATTTCACAAGAGATGAAATGCTGACAATGAGTAGAGAAGAATTTGTAGAAAAATACAAAAGCATAGCAAGTAAATGACAGCAAAATTCGAAAGTAATGGAAAAGGTTTTGGCATTTTATGATAAAATTACAGAGCGCGGAGCTAAAGTTTCGCGTAGTGAATTAGACAATGCAATGTGAGTAGACAGCGATAATTTCATATTAGAAGACATAAAATTCAAATTGAAATATTATGATTTGACTACCAAAGAGATTGAGCACGTACAATGAAAGATAGAAGAATTGCTTAGTATCCTCAGAAAAAATTGATATTATATTCCAAAGTTTAGCTGAATAAATGATATTGAGATTTGAGTATTGCTGTGAGAATTAGGAAACGATATTTACAATATGTCGACAAAAGAATTTTTAGGTTTCATCTGATGGTATCCAGATAATTTCACATCTGGATGATGACATATGGTCAAAGAAGCAAAGTTCTCAAACAAGAAATGAGTGATAAAAAAGTTTGTCTACATCTGGATGTATGGCTTTCAACTTCACAATCCAAGCTTTAGACTTTACAAAAAATTACTGACACTTTACTATTGATGAGAAAAAGAAAAATCAGCCATAGCCATCAAGACAAAGAGGAAAATAGAAACAAAATGTTGATCAAAATTATTGGAAATAATCCATACCTCATTTAAACAAAACATTTCATTTCAAGAAAATAGATTTTTAGAATGAACAATTAAGCCACTGATTGATAGAATGAAAAGTTGAGGAACCTCAGCGGAAAAGATAACACAAACAATACAAGATGTTTACTGAACTAAACCAATCCCATCTATGCTTTGCTAACCAATTTCACGACCATTCATTATATTCCAATGCTGCACTGTCAACTCAATATTGTAGCCAAAACATATAATGAATAATAGCTAAAAAGGGCTCGTAGGTAAATGCCCTTAGTCCAAACTATGTCGTCGTATTCGGGTTGCTCATATGGAGACAACGAGTTAAAGAGCGTGACAGGAATGGAAGTATAGCTAATATAAAGCAAGAAAAACAACCACAAAAAACAGAACATTAAATTAACAAAAGACAAATCGTATGCCTATTTTTAGAGCAAATCCTATCCGTTTGTAATTATTTTTTGTATTGTTTTAAGTTTAGATTAGCAGATATAAACTAGGTAACATAGGAGAATATGTTATAATTTTTTAGTAATTTTGAATTGGGAGATGTTAGGTTGTGATGAATAATATGTAATGCTTATGATGATGAGAGCAGATGAAGGATACACACCAAATGAAAAAT
>CALCYP010000085.1 GCA_937906635.1 uncultured bacterium
CGGAAGATTGGGAGATTGCAGAAGATTAGGGGATTGCGGAAGATTGGGAGATTGCGGAAGATTAGGAGATTATAGAAGATGAAAAAATCCTTGAATGAAAATTTGGGGATTTTTTTTTGAGAGTATAAAGCAGAGCTTAAGAATTTAATTGATATGAAAGGCTTTTTGTGTAGGTTCTCTGATTTTAAAATGATAAGTTTTGCAGTGTTTGCATTTATTAAAAAACTCCGTACAGATATGTACGGAGTTTGCTTTTGTTGTTTGATGTCTTACTACTCTACTCCACGACGAATTTTATCGTGGTAGTGGAATCTTTTTCTTGGATTTCAAGGAGATAGACCCCACTATTGAGATTTGAGATGTTGATTCGGCTCTTGCATTTCCCATTTTGAACTGTTTGTCCTTGGATATTGAAGATTCTATATTTAGCATCTTCAACTGGAACAAACAATTCGTCTTTGGCCGGATTTGGGTAGACTTGAATTTTGTCCACCTCTTTTTCTCCACACGATGTCGTCCCTCCATTCGGAAAAACCATATTGGAGTAGACTTCGGTTCCATTCCATAGTACGGCCGCTACTACTAGCACGTCGTAATTATTCGCGATATCCAGAAGCTCTGTCGTTCCTACTGGAATCATTGACTGAACAAGGCCAAATCCTGTAGTTTCAACCGAGTATAATTGATGGTATTGTACATATCCATCCAATGGATATCCAATTTCATTGTCTGGACCGTAAAAGCCCAGATCAATAGACTCAGTTGTTACATTTTGTAATTCCAAAGAGATTCCTGTTTTCCATCTGGAAGCACTTTCTTCAATGATTCTTCCATTTTGGATAGCATACATTACGTACCACGGAGTACCACCTTCATTGTTAAAGACTGGATCAACCCAGACACCAGCATGTTTGTCTTTGATTGCTGCGATGTAGCCATTACGGAATATAGCTATCGTATCGTAGGTGCTTCCTTTGGGAGTCCAGTGGAGTTCGTTCAAGTTCAAATTCAAGTTGGTGGATACATATCCGATTACGGGTGCCTTTTCTACAAAGAATTCTGCTTTGCTGTAATGAAGGCATTGGTCCCACATGTTGCATCGATAAAATCCTGCGTTGCTGATCTCAAGTTCAAAGCCTTGATAGAGACTGTCTTGTGGCCAATTGTCTGATTCCCAGATGTAAATGTAATCAGGGTCTTCTTCAGTCGGTCTGAGCACGATTGGTTCTACATTGTATTGCATATCTTCGTGTAGCCAAACAGTGTCTAGAGACGGTTCCGGCATTTCATTTGCCAGTAGTCGGATGTTTACACCGATTAGGAGTTCATTATCCTTTTCGATATAAACTAAGTGTCCATCGTTGGTGTTTGTGATGACAACGAAATTTGCATGTGTTACGTTGTCGTTCTCATCAATCCAGAACGGAGTTCCTCCATAGTTTGGATTTTTTTGGACGATGACTTGGTTGATTGAGTCAAAGTCGCAGAATGTTAGGTAGCCATTGTGATATGTGGCGATGTCTGTGACTGTGATGTTGAGGGGTCCTTGTGCTGTAGCTATCAATGTAGCAAAAAGGCAGCAGATCATAATGAGTTTCTTCATCTGTTTGTGATTTTTGTTGTTTGAGTTTTTGTTTAAGTTTGATTTTTTTACTACATGGTAATTATTATATATTTTTATAAGCATAAGTCAATAAAAAATAAGGACTATTTTTACTTGAAAAAAAGACAAATATTTGTACGATGAAATGGACGAGTTTTTCGTATATTGAAAAAATTTTTATTTATTCTTAGTATTATCGTATGCCTCGTATTGATGATGTCATAAAAGAATTGTGACTTTCCAAGCAGACTTTTTCGAGATATTTTGAAAAAGTCATGTGAAAAGAAATGACTGCTAAAGTAGCCACAGTTTCTGATGCAAATCTTGTAAAAATCAAGAAACTTTTGGAAAAAAATTGAAAGATTTCAAATGACTGAAAGACAAAAGCTGTAAAAGTTACTTTACCCTGAAAAACTGAAAAAAAATCTGCCGAAAAAGCTACAGCTCTAAAAGCTGATGAGTTGTCTGGTGGATGATTTTTGGCTGGATTGTGATTTTCAATGACACCACAAACTCCTGTCGTGGCAGACGATGATGAAGATGAAGAGATTATAGATTTGACAGAAGATGAAGAGGCTGAAGTACAAGCATATATTCAAAAAGAATATGGTCATGAGGAGAAAAGTACAGATAATATTTGAGTATCTTTTAATGATTTGATTCAGCATAGTGGTTGACCAGCGCCAAAGCAAATTACATATGATAGACCAAGGTATGATAAAGCCGAAAAATGAATATTTAATAAAGAAAAATGAAAATGAAGATGAAAAGACAAATATGAAAATAAGCATCTTTGATGAAATGTTAATTTTGGAGAAAATACTAGAAAGTTTGTAGAAAAAAATTCTCAGTCCGACAAGTCGGACAGCTCCTTTGAAAAAGGAGCAAAATTTGTTGAAGAAGAGCAGATTCAAGAACAGCCACAGATTGTTAGAAAGCCTAAAAAGCCAAGTACATCTGCTAATTTGGTAAAGAAACAGGAAATAACTATTGATCAAAAAATTACTGTAAAAGAATTTTCAGAAAAGATGTGAGTTCCTTTACCTGAGTTGATGAAAGTTTTGATGCAAAATAAATTGATGCTCGGAATGACTGCAAATTTGGATTTTGATACTGCATCGTTGATTGCAGCAGAATTTGATGTGACTGTGAAACAGGAAGAAAATAAACAATTGGATGTAGAAAGCTTCATTACTTGAGATTTACAATCTTTGCTTGATATGGACAAAGATGCTCATCATTTGGAAGAAAGGGCTCCAGTTGTTACAGTTATGGGACATGTAGATCATGGAAAGACATCATTACTTGATTATCTTAGGAGGACAAGTGTCGCAAATAAAGAAGCTGGATGAATTACTCAGTCAATCTGAGCATCGGTCGTAGAATGTAATTGAAAAAAGATAACATTTATCGATACTCCAGGTCATGAATTGTTTACAGATTTGAGAGCAAGATGAGCTAAATTGACAAATATTGCAGTAATTGTCGTTGCTGCAGATGATAGTGTCATGCCTCAGACTATTGAATCAATTAACCATGCAAAATCTGCTTGAGTTCCTATCATAATTGCTATTACGAAAATTGATAAACCTGGAAAAAATATTGAGCAAATCAAGACTGATTTAGCTGCAAATGGAATTACTCCAGAAGATTGGGGATGAGAAACTCCAATTATCCCTATTTCAAGCCATACATGACAATGAATTCCACAACTTTTGGAGGCGATTTTATTGCAAGCTGAGATGTTGGAATTAAAATATAATCCAGATAGGTCTGCTATCGGAGTCGTATTGGATGCAAACAAAGATCCAAAACAGTGAGTCGTAAGTAGTATTATCGTTTTGACTGGAACATTGAAAGTTTGAGATGTGATTGTAGCTTACAATACTTATGGTAGAGTTAGGAGAATGCAGGATTGGACTTGAAAATTGATTAGAGTGGCAAAATGATGAGATCCTGTTCAGATCCTTTGAATTACTGATTTACCAGAAGCAGGTAGAATGGTTGAAGTAGTAAAAAATGAACATGAAGCTGAGCACAAGGTTTCATTGATTAAAGAGCAAGAATCAAATAAAAATACACAATCTGCAGTACAAGATTTCATTGCAAAATTGTCTGCAAATGCTGAAGAATGAGAGAAAACAGAATTGAGATTGATTTTGAAATCTGATGGTTCAAGTAGTTTGTCTGCTTTGAAACAAGCAGTTGAATGAGTTAAAGTGCCTGAAAATGTAGTAATTAAAGTAATTCATAGTGATGTATGATATTTCTCAGATTCTGATTTATCATTGGCGCAAGCTTCAAAAGCATTACTTTTGTGATTTAATATTTGAGTAAATGCAACATTAAAGAAAAAAGCTGAACAAATGAAAGTGGAGATAAAGAATTTTGATATCATATACGAATTGACTGATTATCTTACAGAATTAACTCAATGAATGATAAAGTACGAAGAAGTTGAAGTTGTGATTTGAAAATTGAATGTTATGTGAATTTTCTATACAAAATGAAAAGAGATGACAGTCGGTGGAAAAGTAATCGAATGAAAAGCTAAAAATAAATGCAAATTCAGGATTTTGAGATGAGATGAAATTGTGGCAAATGGAGAAATTTTATCATTGCACAAAAATAAAGATGAAGTAAAAGAAATAGTGGAATGAGATGAATGTGGAA
>CALCYP010000086.1 GCA_937906635.1 uncultured bacterium
GTCATTCTGAAGGAGTGGAACGACTGAAGAATCTAAATTCACGTTTATAGATTCTTCGTTACACTCAGTGTCATTTCGAATGTAGTGAGAAATCCACATAAACACATACTGGATTTCTCGTCGTTTCACTCCTCGAAATGACACATTCCCTCATCATTTCTACCCCGCAGAATTGTGGGGGAGAAATCCACCCTTTCGTCATTCTGAAGGAGTAGAACGACTGAAGAATCTAAATTCACGTTTATAGATTTTTCTCTGCTGAAGCCGAACACGGCGCTTTGCTCAGAATGACATATATTCTCATTCAATTCTTTTTTATATTCAATTCTTTTTTATATTATTCTCACTCTAATTCTTTGATTTGGTCACGAATGACTGCTGCGTCTTCAAATCTCCACTCCTTGATAGCCAAATCCATCTGAGCTTTGAGATCTTTTGCAATCATATCTTTTTCTTTTTTGGTCATTCTTTTGAGCTTTTTGTCCTGGACTTTTCATTTTGCCATAGCTTGAAATTGCTGATTTAAGTCCATATCTGTCCTTACTGACTCTAAATCTTTTGCATTTGAAGTAGCTTTCTTTGGAGTGATTCAGTGCTCTTTGTTAAATTTATCTTGGATTTCTCTGCGGCGATATGTCTCTCGCAACGCTTTGACCATAGATTCCGTAAATTGATCTGCATAAAGTATGACTTCGGAATCAGGATTCCTCGATGCACGACCAATTATCTGAATTAGCGAAGTTGTTGAACGCAAGAATCATTCTCTATCTGCATCAAGTATTGCAAGTAGTGAAACTTCTGGCAAATCGATTCATTCTCTCAAAAGGTTTACTCAAACGATAATATCTATTTCTCATGTTTTCAGTTTTTTGATAATCTCCCAGCGGTCCATAGTCGCAATTTCACTATGTAGATAGTATGCTTTGTATCATTTTGAGACTAAGTAATTTGTAATCTCTTCACTAGATTTTTTCGTCAATGTCAAAAGGAGCACTCTACCTCACTTGGAGATATGTTCATCTAATTTCTTCAAAAGATGATCAATAAAAGGCAAAACATTTTCATCTTTTTTTTGCAAAAAATCTTTTAAGTTTGAATGTGCCAAAATTTTGTTTGTATAGATAAAATTATGTCTTTTTGTAGATATAATGTTTTACAAAAAATTATCAACAGTTTGTATTATCCTATTCTTTTATATGTGGCCAAAAAGAATACTTAGTCAATGTGTCTTTTATATCTTTGAACATATAGACAGTCTTGTGTCATGGGATATTTATCCTTTCGCATTTATTTATGAAATAATCAAATAATTCTTCATGCAAAGACTCTTCATCTCATTTAGCGATTTGATCAATCAATTCTGGACTTTCTTGGATTATATTTGAAACAATATTTTTTATTTCATTTTCTGTAACAAATTTTTTGTGTCTACAGATTGACTCAATCATTTCAGCTCATTTTAATATTGCGTGTGAGGAATATCCTCTATCGTTAAATGTTTCGTAATCTTTTGTTACAAATTTTATTTCTACATTAAATGGGATTCACTTTAAGTTTACTGGAACTATCAATTTTACATCTTTATAATCATTTGATGATCATTTTTTCCTATTATAATCGATATTCTTTATAAAGTTTTTCGTATCTCATTCTGGCAAATTGTCTAAATGAGCACTATAAAATTTATTTTCTGAATACAAACATCACTTATCAAATCATTTTAAATTTCAAAAATCTCAAAAATCATGGTCAAAAACATGTCACGAATCCTTTTTATAAAATTCTATGAAATCATACAATCAAAGAATCAATTCATTATGGTTTGTGAAGGTTAGCTGAAAACGAATAATATCGTTTGTTGCATTAGCTGTTTTTTCTCTCATTATCTTGTCTATCGTAGATCTTTCTGATTTTACATTTCAATTTAAAGTAATTTCTGCATCTTTTCATCACACATTTCATACAAAAGTTTCAGTAATATTATGTCAATGATCTCAATGAATATCCGTATTTACCAAGACATCATTAAATTTATAATTAAAAAATTTTCCAAAAACATCTGTAATCAGATATTGAAATA
The DNA here is from genome assembly GCA_937906635.1 of uncultured bacterium. Taxonomy (GTDB): domain Bacteria; phylum Patescibacteriota; class Gracilibacteria; order Absconditabacterales; family Absconditicoccaceae; genus JALOAF01. The sequence continues at coordinate 2,081 of CALCYP010000086.1, forward strand.
GTTTTCTTTTTTGTAAATAAGCGTCATTTCTCCACAAATATCATAATGCTGTTATATTTTTTAAGAAAAAACCATTTTTTTCAAGCACCGAAAAGTTATGATTTTGTGATGTAATAAACTTTAATAGTTTCAAATAATCTTCTTTATCCCTTATACGAAAATATATTTTTCAAAATCAGCTATTTTTGATCTCTTGTAAATTTCAATTTTTATCTATAAATTTTCTATCTTCTCAGACAAATTCCATTATATCCAATCAATCTTTTCAAAAAGTTTTCCTAAAATAAGATGTTCCCAATCATTTTCTCCTTGCATGTTTAGATGCCATATCCAAAATATTATTTAATTTTACTAGTCACTCATGAGTAATATATGGCTCTCAATCTACATTTTTGCGGACATATTCTCATCATCACAAAAATCATGATAAAAACGATAAATCATCATCCTTTATTTCTTTTCAATAATATAAATCCATCACTGAAAGATCTTTATTTTCTTGTGGAACTTCTTTCCCAGCATTTAAATAATCTTGATCAGAAAATCATCATGTCTTGGTATTATTTTCAAATAATGAAAAAATATTGTCCGTCATTAATTTGATTTTATCATTGTCTTTTGCTGAGTTTACGATGGCATCGCGAGTATTAAAATGATTTATCATAAAAATAATATCAAAATAAAACGACAAATTAGTATAGTATATATTTTATACAAAATGTCAATTTTATTTCTTGAAAAATTTAATGCTTTTTAAAACTTACTTTCCACGGTTTTGCGATTGACTTTTTGGACAATATGTGTATAAATAAGTTGCTTTAATTAACAAAAAGTCAAACTAAAACATCAAATGCTATGAGAAAAATTTTGTTTATTGCATTCTGTTTTTGCTTTATGGTTGCTTGTAACAATGAACATCAGCCTCAGCAAAATCAATTTGAAAAAGAATCTAAAATAGCATTTTATGCTGTGGATTCTGCATCACACGTCAGGATTGAAATGAATCCTGACACTATCACAAACCTATTGGCACGTTGTGTCAATATGGGAGAATCAAACAATCCGTATGTTCTTTTAGATGAAGAAAATTGCAAGTATAGTGTATCATTCTTTCCAATGGAAGATTCAATATTACAGTTTTCATTTTTCTTTTCATCAAATCCAGATGGGACAGATGTTACCATGACGGGTTGTCTAGTTACAAAAGATAGCGAAGAGTTCGCATGTGCAGATATTGAAGAGCTTCTGCATTGCACCTCCTTCATTATTTATCCAGAGCTTGATGGGGCTCTTATGAAGAACTTTGTGCCAGAAAATGAATAAAATACCCGGGTTTCCGGGTTTTTTTCTATTTTTCAAATTTTTCTAAAATAATATTTGCAACTTCTTCTGGTGTTTTGTCTCATGTATCTATTACTAAATCATAATTTTTTTGATCTCGTAGATTTACATTGTAAAGTTTAATATATCTTTCATAATCTGCTTTGTTTCTGTTGTGGACTTCTTCTATAGCTGCTTGCAAACTTTCTTGTTTATCTGTGTCCCTTTCTGCTTTGTAAATTCTCTCTCCTGCTATTTCTTCACTGACATCCAAAAGAATTTTGAAAGCATTTGGTTGAGCGAAAAATCCGAGTCTACTATCCAAAATAATATTTGAATTTAAATCTAAACTTTTTTGAAATTCTTCGTATTTTAAGTCAAATTCTTTTGCATTTTCTGGTTTCTCTCCCAAAAGATTAAATTCGTGAATGTTTAATCACATTTCTTTTGCTAATTTTCTTTTCATATCTCATATAGATATTATTTCATACCCAAGTTGTTTTGCTAAAATTTTTGAAACGGTTCATTTTCAACTTCAGGCTTTACCTCACATAGTGATTAGCATGAAAATTTTTTATAGAATAAAAATTTTTAGCTAATAGCTGGTAGCCTATAGCAAATAGCAGGAAAAATAATAAAGAATCATTTGCTATAAGCTATTGGCTATTAGCTATCAGCTAACATATCTTGATTTCATCATAATTATATCTATAGTGATTTCAAATTATATTTTATATTTTAAAAATCAAAAAATGAGACAAAACAATTTAATTAGTACTATTTTGATTTGTTTGACAGTATTGGCTTCATCTTTTATTTTGAGTAAAGTAAATTTTTCTGTGAATACGTGAGTAGCACCAGATCATACGATTTCTGTAGCTTGAAATGGAGAAGTTAGAGTTACTCCTGATACTCTAATTGTATATTTGAGAGTAGAAGATACGGCAGATACTACAGCAGAAGCTCAAAAAAATGTAGATGAAAAAGTTGCACAAATAAAAGAGATTATAAAATGATATGACATCAAAGATTCTGATGTAAAAACTACAAATGTAAATGTCTATGAAGCCTATGATTGGACAGACAATGGTAGGAAATCTTTATGATTTACAGCAAATCATAGCTTAGAAGTAAAAATCAAAAGCGCAAATTTAGAAAATGAATGAGTAGGTGGAGAAATAATTTCTCAAGTAGCTGAAATTTGATGAGTTTTTGTAAATAGTATAAATTATGATATAGATGACAAGACTGAATATTATTCACAAGCAAGAGAATTAGCATTGAAAAAAGCGAATCAAAAAGCTGAAGATTTAGCGAAATATGCATGAGTGAAATTAGGAAAACCTATTTCAATTAGCGAAAATTGGAGTAGTGATTATGCAATAGCAACTTCATCTATGAAAAATACTTATTTTGCGGAAGAAGCGATAGTAGACTATGATTCAGCTGATATTTCTTTGTGAGAGATGAAAATTACATTAGATGTAAATGTAGTATATGAAATTAAATAATTAAAAATTAATATTTAAGAATGAATAATTTTGGAATTTTTTATAATTCTTAATTATGCCTCATTTTTAATTTTTAATTATTTTTGCGGTGATGATCGTGAAACTATATGAATTTATAGTGAAAATATAATTTTCAATTTGTACACAAAAATTTTTTCGTTGTTTGATTATCTTGGCTTGAGGGGATGAAATTTTGTTTACACACCAAGATATTATATCATCTGTTTCGAAAGAAAGATTCCTTTTTATCCTTTGGCTTCAAAGTTTTGTTGTGTGTAATTTATCTAAATTTTTCGAATAAATTCATTTTATATTGTCTGGATATTAACTTCAACATGTTTTCCTTTTTGTAAAAATCGCATTAATTTTTTGTCTCTTGTAAGAAATTCAGTATGTCAGTTTGTAAAAAGTGTGACAGAATAATCTTTACTTTTTTTTAGGTTTAATCATTCAAAAATCTTTTCTATATTTTCTAATTTGTGAAATCTCTGCTTTTTGTAATTGAAATACTTTGTGATGACTCTCTGATAATTAAAATATTCATAATTTAGTGGTATTAACGTATCAACTCAGCAATCTTTGAAATATCTGAGATCAAATTTTACTGATTTATTGGCCATAAAATGTGAGTATGATAGAGTAGTTAGATAATACTTCCACATACGAACTTCTTTTGCTCGGAAACAAAATGGAAAATTGAATTTTTTGATATTTTTTTGATTATCATTTAATTTGTATAATTTTGAAATATTCCCTATTAGTTTTTGTCAAACTTGTATATCTGCAAAATCTCAAGCTAAACCTATTTTTCACACAAGTGATTTTTGGAAACAATAGCTCTGTAAATATTCTTTGAATAATGGTAAAATTAAATCAGAATATTCTTTTCCTTCCAATAGTGATAGTTCATAAATAGGTCAGACAATTATTTTTTCTACTCATTTTGCTTTCAAAAATTCAATTCAATCTATAATTTTTTGTTTTGAATATTCGAAATTTTTGTCTCAGTATGGCCAATTTATTTGGTCATAATAAACAAAATATTCATGATTAAATTTATTTAAAAATTTGAAAAGTGTGAGATTTTCATTTCATGATGTGATAATTCCTATTTTCATTCAATTTGATTTTTTAGATAAAGGTGTCTATTGAAATTTTTAACTAATGTATCAAAATCAGATGCTTCAATAATATTATCGATTACAGATATCTCTTCTTGAAAATATTCTATTGTTTTCTTTATATCATTTGGGATCTTTCATCATTGATCTTTGTAGTTATTAAGATGTCTCAGTATTTTTTTGTATTTTGTTTGGTATGGTGATACAGTATAGACTATGTAATCTTTCATTTTTATAAATAGATTTGAGTCAAACTCAGCTATGGCTGTTTCTATTTGTTCTTTTAATGTTAGAAGCTTTTTTAATCTATCTCTTTTTGTTTCTCTAATTTCTTTCCAGAAATCTATGTCATATCCTTGTGATATCAATTTTTGTATAGATATTATGTCATTATATTCTATATTTATAGCTTGTGACAATACTGAAAGATATTCTTTACATTTATAATTATGATTCTTTTCCATAGTTACGGTAATTGAATTATTTCATATTGTACAAAAAACCTTATCTTCTACATAAGCAAAGGAAAAGTTTGTAAATAATATTGTAAATACTATGACAGTAAATAGTGTCTTTTTCATGGTTATGCTTTAATTTTTAGTCATAATTTTTTTATATTTAATCGAAATTCTTCTTCTTTTATTTTTCACATTTTTATATCACCATCTGTTTGCACTAATCAATTATACATATTTTTTAATTCATTTCAATTTTTTGATATTTGATTAATGTTTTTCATATTGTTTGATACAACTCGTGGATTTAATTTGCATTCAGCAGCAATCTGTTTTGAATCTTTTATTCATTTTTCATAGTAATCGTTTAATATAATATCCATTTTTAGTTGATAATACAATGCTCAGGCGAATTCATTTCGATTTGTTCATTCTTGTTTAATTTTGTCTAAGTATTTTATGGCTTTGTCTGTGTCTTTAAATAATAAATCCATGAATCAAAAAGCTACTGTTTCAGTCTGCCCGAATACTATTTCATCTATAAGTTTTTCATCTATATTTTTTATATTATGTACATTGCAATATTCATGCAATTTATCTATTTCTGATGTGATACGGTATAAATCTTCTCAGACTTTGTCTATGAAATAAGTCATTATATTTTCAGGTATTTTTATTTCTCATAATTCGTTTCTAATCAGATTTTTTAGTTCAATTCATCAAATTTTTTTGAATTCTTTAATTTGTGCATTTTTTTCCAAAAATTTATATAGTTTTCATCTTTTGTCGGGATTATAACTTATGAATACTATAAGATTGTCTGTAGGAATAGTTTCAAATGATTTAGTAAATTTATCTGTAAAGTCGTTTAGCATTTCGCTATCAAATCATGTTTGTTTTTCTGCGGAAACCGGTAATCATCTCAATATGATTAGTTTTTTTGTAGAAAAAAGTCCTCATCAAAATATGCTTTGAGTAATGTTTCAATTATCCCAATTTTCACTATTAAAAGTAAATATACTATCTGATCAATATTTTTCAAAAAAAGAATCTTTTCGTCTTTTTAGTTCTTTATCCAAAGAATATTTATTTTCTCATGTAAACAAAAATACGTTGCTTGTCATATTTTCAAATTATAATAAAACTTTCATATGTATTTTTTAGTATTTTGATTCTCAATTTCAATGAAAAATCTTTCTTGAAAATAAATATGTATTTTGTATAAATTTCTATGTTTAATATAAATAATTTATTATATGTGTGTTTTGCGTTGAATTGATAGATTATTAGCGTGGATTATGATTTGATTGATAAAAATTTATCAAAAGACATTGTCGCCTGATGAATGAATATTTTCACCAATATTCAAAGGTAGAATTTGTAGTCATGAGCCACACTGTAGTGAGTATTCAGTCCAAGTTTTCAAAAGATATGGCTTTATCCGTTGATTTCCAAAAATGGTAGAAAGAGTATTTTCTTGTAAATGATCAGATGAAAAAATTTATGATCCAGCATATTACAGAGTGGTGTTTTTTTCATGAGCACCAATTGGAGTACCATTTTTGCAAAAATTACAAAATGATAAAAGGTTTGATGTGGTATGAGTTGTGACTATGCCAGATGCTCCAAGCGGAAGATGAATGGAAGTAAAGCCAAATATTATCAAAAAAACCGCCATAGATCTTTGAATTGCGGATATCCAGACTCCAAATTCAATTCGTTTAGATTCAAAAAAATATTGATTACAAGCACAAGACTTGGCAGATTGGCTGAAATCAAAAGATGCTGATTTCTTTGTCGTAATAGCATACTGAAAAATTATGCCAAAAGAAATTTTGGATATGTCGCATTTTGGTCCAATAAATGTTCACGGTTCAATACTGCCAAAATATCGTGGAGCAAGTCCATTACAGTCAGCATTCCTCGAATGAGAAAAAGAATCTGGAATTACAATTATGAGGATGGACGAAAACATGGATGCATGAAATATGATTGATGTATTAAAATTTAAGTTGGATTTTGATTGGACGGTGAATGATTTAATCGACGCTGTGATGTCTAAATGACCAAAATTTTTGTGTGATACATTGGTTAATTATGCTAAATGATTGCTTGGTGAGGTAAAGCAAGAAGAGTCAAAAGCTACATATTGCAAAAAATTTGAAAAACAAGATGGAGAAATCAATCCATTCAGAGATGATTTGGATTCCATTTATCGTAAATATAGATGATTTTTTATGTGGCCAAAGATTTATTTTATGTTGAATGGAAAAAGGGTTGTGGTTGAAAATCTGAAATTAGATGAGAAAACTTTTGATGAAAATAAAAGTAAAGTTTTGATTGATTGAAAGACTTTAAATCCATGTGTACTAGATATTGTATTGAAACCTGAATGAAAAAAATGAATGGATTGGATTTCATTCAAGAGTGGATATATTAGATAATTAAAAATTAAGAATTAAGAATATTTCTCCCCAACTGTGAGGGGAATCACTTGCGGTGGTGGGAGTGTCTTGCCACTATGGGGAATGCCTGTCCCGTCTTTAGCGGGATTGCTTGCCGTAGGATAGTTGGGGATTACCCCCTCACCCCGATTTCATCGGGGAGCTCCCCCAAGGGAGCGATTTCCCTCAGTCCTGTTTCGCATTCCAGCTCCCCCAAGGGAGCAATGTTTGGCGAAAAATACCTCCCCATTGGGGAGGGGGACCACGAAGCTTGCTCAGCTATGCTGAGTGGTGGTGGGGGTTAACCCCCCTCGGCCCCGCAGGATTGCGGGGGCAGCTCCCCGTAGGGGAGCAATCCCACCCCTCACCCTGATAAATTTGGGATATCCCAGAGGGGAGTAATATATGAGACATAACTTTATCTTTTCAAAAATATATCAATGTCAGAATTTAAAAACTCATTATCTCGATCAATTTCTAAGTCCACCATTTTACACTATTGTGTGAAAAAATATTATTTTTCTACTTATTCAAATCATTTAAAAGATATTGATTTATGATTGCGAAATGATGCTATGGTAGCCAAAAATATAAAAAGTCTGGCAATGCGATTGGGTGAATGTTTACATGATTTGATGTCTGATTATTTGCATTTATTAAAGAGTAATCAAGATTCATCTGAAAGTATCGAGAAAACCAAGATCTCATTGATTGCAAAAATGGATAGAGATTTCCAAATTTCAAAAAATAGAGATTACACCAAATACAATTCAGATTTAAAATTTGGACTTACAGAACATTATTACAAAGAAAATATTGATTGATTGTATTCTCAATGAAAAAATGCGATGATTGAGAGCTTTGACAACTTTTGCAAAAGTGAATTAAATTTCGAGATAAAACAATATTTCCAAGATCCTGAAAATATTATTTTTATTGAGCCAAAAGAGAAAAATTTTGAATCAATGAAAATAGAAATTGACAACATCCCTGATTTGATGTGAATAAATGTATATGCTCAACCAGATTTTGGGATAATCACAAAGGATAAAAAATATATAATTTATGATTGGAAAAGTGGTAGAATACCACAAAAAGATCCAAATTTAATTTCAGATCAGTTGAAAGTTTATGCATACAAGGTTTTACAAAAAATTTGATTAGAGAATTTAGATAATATTGATGTTTGGGCTTACGAAGTATTTCTCAAATGAATTGTGAAATTTGGATGAAAAATTACGAAACAAGATTTGCTTGATATTGAGCAGAAAATCATAGATGATGTAAATATCCAAAAGAATTTCCTTGTAAATAAAGATATAGAGTCAAATATTCCGATGGAAAGTAGTAATTTCGCTAGGACAAGCGATCCGTACAAATGCAAAGATTGCACTTTTTATAGAGTATGCGAAGAATTGAAAAAATATGAAAAAATTTCGGATTTAAATTCCGTTCAAATGCCAGATGCAAATGAGGTGGAACATTCAGATGATGATTTCCCATTTTAATTTAACAAAGTTTAAATAAGTCAATAATATAATAGTAGAATTAAAAATGTATGTGTACATATTGTTTTTAAATTTGTATTTTTTTTGTTTATTGGAATATTTTTGTTATAATTATTTGTGTAAAATTTTATTTTGTAAATAATATATCATGGCTGGTAGTATGAATATAAAAAAGATTAGTAAAAGCCAAAAATTGTTTAGATTGTCTTTGTGAATTTTGGTTTTAGTGGTTCTCTTGTTTGTAGGTGTTTTGTTGTTAAATTTGACACAATCTGCCAAAATAAAGCATTTGGAAAATAAAATTGAAAGAAAGGAATCTCAATTGGAACAAGATGAATCTTCTAATGGATATAAGAAATTTTTGGCGGTGAAATCTTTGGAAAGTAAAACTTCCTGATTATTTTGGTATGAGCGTATTGAGAAAATTTCAGAGATACTTGATGATTTGAGAAACATTGATGAAGAAGATTTAGAATCAACTATTGAATTATCTGATTTTAATGTGAGTTTAGAAGAATTGTCTGTGAGAGGTGTTGTGTCTTCTTTGAAAGATTTATATTATACAAATGCATCTTGAAAAATTAAAGCAGTATTAGATAGATTTGAAAGTTTGGATTTTATAGGAAAAATGACAATCAAAAAATATCAAAAAGTTGATGGATGATTTGAATTCGTTTTATATGCTAATATAATAAACAATGACTGAAAATAAAGACCTTTTGCAAAAGTTGATAACGGACGATAGTACTAGAAAATTTGATAATGTGGGGATTGGCGACTCTTCAGACAAGGATGAAATAATGACAGTATCTAGAATTGTACAAGTGAGATATAGATTTTATGCTGTATGAGTACTTTTGTTGATATTGATAGTATTATTTAGATTATTTTTACCAGCACTTGATAAATATGATGCGAAAAAAGCACAAGCATTGACTTTGAAAATGAATTTAGAGAGCTTAGAAAATAGAGAAAGACAATATCAGGAAAGTATTTGATTTGTTGAAAGCATAAACCAAAATGCAGACCAAGTAGTAGAATGTATAAATAAATGAGAATCTTGTCAAGATTTGCCAAAAGAAATACAGAATCAACTTTGATTGGCTAAATCTTACCTTTTGACTAAAAACTTAGATAGTGAGAAAATGGATGTAAATGAAAAAAAAATAATAGAGAATATTGATATGTTTTTGTTGAAACTTGAGCCATTTTCTAATAATTCATTTGTTAATGGAACTTTATCTAAAATTTCTATATGAGACAAAGAAAGTATTGATTGATTATACAAAGTGCCAGTACAAATTGATATAACATTTGATGATAAAGAATATTTGTTGGCATTTATAAATAATGTAGAAAAATATGTGCCAGAAGATGATGCTGTACGTGTATTATATAAAATAGATAAAATTACATATGATGTCGTAAATTCTGACGATCCTCAGGATACGACAATTTATATGAATTTATATTATTATGAAGAATAATTTATAAATAATTAATTTAGAATGGAAAACGCAACAAAACAACAATATAAAGCACATTGAATAGACCGTTATATAGTTAGATTTTTGGAATCTAAAGATAAATCGTCTTTTCGTGGTAGTGATAAAATATTCTTTTTTAGGGAATTATCATATATGTTAAAATGATGAGTATGATTGGTGAAAGCAGTTAGCGTTATTTCACAAGGAACTGATAATTATGCTGTCAGAGAGATTGCTAAATTGATAAACGAATATTTGTCTACATGAAAGAGCTTATCATACGCGATGGATAGATTACCAGATTATTTTGATGAATGAGACTGTAATGTGGTAAAAGCATGAGAAAAATCATGAAATTTAGTGACTGTCTTAGATTCTTTAGCTCAAGAATATGAGTTTATTACAGAAATAAAAAATAAATATATTGGTGCACTTATATATCCAATAATTTTGATGGTTTTTGCAGTAATAGCTATAATTGCATTATTTGGATTTATATTACCAGGTGTTTTTGATTTGGCAGTGTGAGTGTCTAATTCAGAATTGCCATTTGCCACAAGGTTGATGAAATGAATTTCAGATTTTTTGATAAATAATCGAAAACTTTTATTGTGGATATTGTTGTGAATAGTTTTGTTTTGTTGGTTATACTTTTCTACAGAAAAATGAAAAAGAGCTTGGTTTAATTTATTATTATCAATCCCATTAATTGGTAAAATGACAAAATGTTATTATTTAGTTAGATGGTGTAGATATATGAGGTTGATGCTGAAATCATGAATGAATTATATAGAGACATTTAAGACATTGAGAGATGTACTTTGAATACCTGCTTATCAAGAAATGATTGAAAGAGTTTTGTGATGATTACAAAAATGATCAAATATTTATGATTCATTAAAAGATGAAAAGGCATTGATACCAGCAAATGTCACTGTGCTTATCAAAGTATGAGAAGAAACGGCCAATTTGGAATGATCTTTGCAAAATGTATTGAATATGTATCAAGAAGAATTAAATGTAACAATAAATAGTCTTTCAAAAGTACTTGAGCCAGTAATTTTGGTAGGTATATGAATTATTGTAGTGCTTGTCGCATCTGGAGTATTTGGATTAATATTCCAAATTATGGAGGGAATTTAATACCTTTTAAAATGTAAAAAACTTTTAATATGAATAAGAAGTGATTCACTTTAATAGAAATGTTGATTGTAATTGTAATAATTGGAATACTTTTGACATTATCAATGCGAATATCATGAGATCGTATACAAGTTTTAAAGACAAAATCGGTATGGGAGCAGGTTGTATACAATTATAACAATTTGTATGTAAAAAACTTATTGACTAACTATTATGGTCAAGAAATGTATGAAAATATGATAATAAGATTTTCAAAATGAGATACAAAATTAAATTATTTTTATGATATCTATTCTGATTCAGAGTCTGATAACGATCCATGGTTGTCAGAGATAGTACAATGATGAAAATATGAAGTAGAGAATGTATATTTTGATTGAAAAACTATTGGTGATAGTGCTTACCTAATTTTTGAGCCATATAAGATATGATGTTTTTTGTCAAATGATTATACAGATTATGAGGGACCTTCATATAAAAAATTAGATATAGAATTATTGGTAAATACAAATAAAAAGTATTGTTTTGAAATTTCATCTGATTTATGTAAATTAAAAGTTATTGATTGTAA
>CALCYP010000087.1 GCA_937906635.1 uncultured bacterium
TACTTGATCCAAAACTTCTTGAGGATAAGTTTTGTTGTTTTTGTAGTAAATATCACAAGTCTCTGTAGAGATAGTAAATCAATCAGGAATTGGCAACCCCAAAGATTTCATCTCTGCCAAATTCGCTCATTTTCAACCTAATAAGTCCTTTCAAACTCCTTTTCCCTCATCAAAAGAGTAGACATACTTTGTCGAATTTTTGTGTCAAAACAATCACATAGTAATGAATAATTAAGGATTAAAAATTAATAATGGTTTATCACAAATTCCATCAAAAGTAATATCCATTATAAAATATTGCTACTTTTTTTCAAGACAAAATTAGACAAAAATCGACATTTTTAATAAATCTATAATAGCCCATACAATTTCACTTGCAAGCTGTTCAAGTCAATCTGTAAATATTTATTCATAAATAGGCGAACAAACCTATGCGAAAAAATCCTCACCCCTAATATCGCAAGGCAGGATTACTCTGTCGAGCAGAGCGAGATTAGGTGGGTTTGTTTAGTAAACAAATTTAAAACTTGATTTTCAACCAAAAAATCGCATAAAAAAAGTATGATCAAAATAGAAGATTTTTTGAAAGCATATGATACAAAGAAAGCTAAGGAACTTGAACACAAAGATCCACAATTTTTAGCACTAAAAAATTGTCGAAAAAACATAAAAAATAAAAATGAAAATCTATTTCTCTATTTAGTAATCCAATGTGCCATAGTTTCTTATCAAATCGCCTGAAATGGAGAGTCACGATGGACAGAATTTTGAGAAAAAACACAAAAAGATTGGAATATTTTGCTTAATATATGGAATAATAATGAGTCAAACACAGAGCGACGATTTACTTTTTTGAAATCATCAAAAAACAACAAAAGAATTTACAATATCAAAAAATCCAGAATTGAAAAATTAAACAAACTACTACTGACTGAAAAAGAATTTTTGAAATATGAAAATAATTTGGAAAAGTTAAATGAAATTTTAGCAAAGATTATGTGAACAAAAAATTATTCAAAGACAATCGTTTTCTCTATCAAAATGTTTGGCTATGCCTACACAATTATTTCATGAAAAGAAATCCAATATCCTATGAATATAAATATTCCAGTAGATAGCAGAATCAAAAAAATATATAAATTAAATACAGGTAAAGAAGCTGACGAATCTCAAATACGCAAATTTTTCGCTGATTTAAGCCAAAAATACAACATTTCACCACTAGATTTAGATACTATTTTACGATTAGATTATCGAAAGACTATAAAATAAAAAAAAATTGACCAAAAAATGAAAAAAAATTACACTTTTTTTGTTGATTTTTCAAATTCAAGTTTTGACCTACTAAAATTTGAACAAAAAAAGTGGCCAAAAATTTGACAAATAAAATTTTTCGATTATAATATATACGTCATCATGAATGAGCGAGTTGTTCATCAACCACTATCACATGATGAATGAGATCTTTATCAGTTGGAAAATACATATCATTTGTTATCTATATTTGGTTATCTATATTAAATGTGTGTATTTGTTTAATTCTTTGGTAGATTTGTATCGATTCTAATATTTATACATATACAAAGAGCCTATGCAATTCTTGAGTTGTGTGGACCTTTGTCATTTGATTTATAAATCCCTTATTTTTATATGAATCTATATTAAACAAAGGATTTATCACTGCAAATACTAAGAATTAGATTATCTCCATCAGACAAGGCATATTTGTTCGATAAGTGAATCTATTCTAAATTTAGCATTTGATATTCTATCGGCAAAACCTATAGATCATAGATGTTCGTATGTACAATTTCATTGTGAAAATATATTCAATATTAATCTATTGATTGTGAAATCTTTGAGCGAATTTTGCAGGTAATACCACCTATATTTTCACATTATATTGCATGTCTAAATGATATCTTTATCTCAAAATTTTATCACATCGCAATACTGACTGAAATTGTTGGGTTTCATTATAAAAATATTTGGTATATCAATTAAGCGAATGCCGAGCAATATTTGAGATATATTGTTGTATCCAATACAGTGTTTTTATATTATAATTATCACTATCTTTGCCTCTCTACAAAGACACATAATTATCCGACAGCTATCTATAAACATCTTAAGAAAATTTTCCTAAATATAATTCCATTGAATTCTTAATTCTTAATTATTAATTCTAAATTATGTTCGGATCAAATGTTTGCCCATTTGTTGTTTCTTACAATACTAATACTATTGATGAGGATAATTGATTTAGAGGTTAAACACATGATATATTTCCTTCTTTGATAAATATCAATAAAAAAACTAGGCCTTAGGAATTGTTCTGAGGTCTTTTTTTTGATTTCAAATAAAAAAACGACTCAAATAAAGCCGAAAAATTTTTCACTTACCAGAAAATTCGGCGAAGTGCCCGATATAAATCAAAAGTGGCCCACCGGAGGCTATAAAAAAATATTAAAAAAATTACTAAAAATAAGATTACTTTTTCAAAACACCAGGTCTGAACTATAAAATTTTGTGCCAAAAAATTTGACAAATAAAAAAAAAGATATATAATAATACTGTCATCAAAAAAGAGAATGTCACTCTTTGAGATGAATTAGATCAAAAACTTTTGTTTTGTATATGATCTAAAAATTTCTAAAACTCCTGGCTTGATTTCATATAAACTCAGATTATATACAAAGCCAAGATGATCTAACAGACCTTGAAAGAAGTTTCAGGGTCTTTTTCTAAAGCAAATAAATCTTTAACCATATTTTTAATTTATCTAAAAATATTAAATAACATTCTGCAAAATTAAAAAAATACTCCAAAAAAATTGAAAAAATAAATAAAAAAAATATGTTATAAAAGTAATACTTTTTATACTTAAAACATTAAATGAAAAAAAACGAGCTAAAAATTGAGGGAACAGCAAACATCGGTACAAAATGACAAATAGTAATCCCTAAGCAAGCCAGAAACAAATTTAATCTAAACACATGAGACGATCTTGTCGTACTTTCCGGAAAATTTTGAATAATACTGATAAAATCCACTGATTTAAAGGATATGATGGATAATTTTGAAAACCTAATCGAAACAGAAAAATAATTTAAAAAATGTCATTTCGTCATTTCGAACCAAAGGTGAGAAATCCACTACATAGTTGTTCCTTTTTTTACAGTGTCTGGCTCCAACAGGAATGGGGATGTCACAAAGTGATAAAAAAAATTTCAAAATTCTTCGGCTAAAGCCTCAAAATGACCCAAAACGTCATTTCGAAGGAGTTTTACGACTGAGAAATCCATTAAGCCACATTATATTTAGATTTCTCCACTCCTTCGAAATGACCAATCCTATTATCTATTCATTCATTGTAGTTCTTTCCACAATTTTTCTTCATCTTTGCTCAATTTCTTTGGAATTTTTACTTTTGGAACGATATATAAATCTCATCTCTTGCTGAAAATTCATCCACTACCAAATCATTTTCCAGCTACTTTTATTTTTTCATCCATTTGTGTTCATTTCGGTATCTTTACTCTTATTTTTCATGTTGGGTGATTAATTTCATACTCTCATCAGAGAACTAAATCAAATAACGAAACTTCTTGATTCACATAAATATCATCACCTTGCCTCGTATAATAAGGATTATCTTGAATTTCTATCTGGATATACAAATTTCCACTTGGCATACCATTTTTTCATTCATCTCATTTTCCACTATATTTCAAAAATACATCATTTTTGATTCATGCTGGGATTTTTACTTCCAAAATTTCTTTTGAATCTTGTAATCATCAATCTTCCAATTTTTTACCATCTTTGTAATATAAACTACCACTTCATCCACAATTTGGACAAGTCGTCTGAGTTTGCATTACACCAAATGGAGATTGAACTTGCTTTGTTGTCTTTCATCTTCATCCACATACATCACAAGTTTTTTTTTCAGCTCACTCTACTACTTTTTTACGAGTATATGAGATTTTTTTTGTCACTCAAAGATATGCTTCATCAAATGTAATAGTTATCTTTTTCTTCAAGTCTTCACCACTTCTAACTGAATTTCTACCTCATCAAAATCAACCAAAACCTCATCAAAAAATATTTCAAACTATATCTCCCAAATCTCATAAATCTCAAAAATCAAAGGTTGCTCCATTTGTCTGAAATCATCAGAAATTTCAAAATCAACCATTTCCACCAAATCCAGAGAAACCTCATTTTCTGAAAGCATCATACTGTTGCCTTTTTTGTTTATCTCAAATTACCTGATATGCTCAGTTTATTTCTTGAAATTTTTCTTTGCTTCCACCAGGTTTGTCTGGATGATATTTTACTGCAGCTTTTCTAAATGCTTTTTTAATGTCTTCATCACTAGCATCTTCTGCTACTCAGAGAATCTCGTAATAATTCTTTTTTGGATCAAAATCCATCTCAATAAAATATTAAAATAAAATAGCACCAAAAATATGTCTGTGCTATTTTAATCAAAATGAAACAAAATGCAAATATTTTTACGACTAACTTTTCAATTATAATTGACTTTTCAAATCTTTTACTTTTTCTTGATTTAAATAATCAAGTCTCTTTTTATCAATTTCATTTGCCTCATGATCTTCTTCTCTAACTTTGTCAACTAATTCATTGATTTCCACATTTAATTTTTCAATTTCTTCATCTTTTTTTTCAATTTCTTTTTCCTTTTCTTCAATTTTTTTCCTCAAATCATCCATTTCATCATTCAATGATTTAATTTTTTCTGCTCGCTTTTGTGCTTCTTCCATCGATTTTGGTGGTTGTTTCATAAGCTCTTCCAATTGCTTTTCCAGTGAATCATACTGGTCGACCAATTCTTGTTTTTCAATTCTTAATTGCAATTTTTCTTTTTCAATCTCCTTCCTCTTTGAAAACTTTTCATCCAATTTTTTCCATGTATCAGTTGGTTTTGGTGGATGAACCAAACGAAATTGTGCCTCATCAATGTACAAAACTTTTTCCTTTTTCTGTTCTTGTAACCTCTCTACAGAGCTTGATAAGTTGTTTAAGTTTGTCATGGCTATGATTGGTTATATAATAAAGCAATTTTATTATACCCCTTTCACACACATAATTTTAATTTTTATACACAAAATGTCAAGTATTTTACAAAAAAAATTAAAGTCAAACAAATTTTGAATAAAACAATCTTTGGTCTAATCAAGCTTTTAGTTGGATATTTAAAGAGAATATTATGTTTTTTCTATTTTTCTCTTGCAATTCGCTTTTACAATATTTATAATTACATCGGATTTGAGAATGTGGACGGATTTATACCTACTTGCAAACCACAATAAAAAAATGCTAAAGGGCGACGAGGATAATAGACATCCATCGCAACATTTGAT
>CALCYP010000088.1 GCA_937906635.1 uncultured bacterium
TGTTTTGATTAATTAATCCTAAAAAAGTAAAAATTTCATATTGCAATTCATCCAATTCTCTGCATAAGGATTTAGTAAAATCATTATACAGACCGAATCTGGATAATAAGGAACTAAAGATTCGTCTGTCTTTAGTTTTTTTTGTATAGATTATTTTAAATACTTGATTTTTGCATAATTTTAGTTATAACTAAAACATATGATATTTATTTATTAAGTTTTAGTTATGAATAAAACTATTATAAATAGAGATTTGTATTTGAATCAAATTGAGAAATTTATTAATACAGATTTGGTAAAAGTGATTACATGACAAAGGAGATGTGGGAAAAGTTGTATACTTTTGCAGATTATTGATATATTAAAAGGCAAATATAATATCACTAATCAAGATATCATTTATGTAAACATGGAGGATATTAGACGAAGAGACATTGACTCATACGAAAAATTACATGATACTGTAAAAAATTATAAACATATATTGATAGATGAAATTCAAGATATACCAGAACGAGAAAAAGCAATTCGTAGTTTGCATGCGCAATGATGATACGATATTTATATCACATGAAGCAATTCAAATTTATTGTCTAGTGAAATTTCTACATTTTTATGATGAAGGTATGTTAGTTTTAAAATATATCCTTTAAATTACCAGGAATTTCTTAAATTTCATTGACTAAAAAAATGAAAAGATAGCTTTGAAAAATTCATAAAATATTGATGACTTCCATACTTGAAAAATTTACCACTAGATGATAATATGATCTTTACATATTTGAATGATATAGTTGATGCTATTCTTTTGAGAGATGTTATTTCGAGAAACAATATCAGAAATACAGATTTTTATAAAAATTTGATTGTCTATTTGGCAAAAGAAACCTGAAACTTATTTAGTACGAAAAATATTAGTGATTACCTAAAAAGTCAAAATATCAATATAGCCACAAATACTGTGATTGAGTATTTGAATGCGTCAAAAGCGGCTTGTTTTTTAAATTCTGTATCCAGATTTGATTTAAAATGAAAAAAGATATTTGAAATATTGCATAAATATTATTTTACGGATATCTGAATTAAGAATGCCTTGTTATGATGATATTCAAAAATAAATATTTCATGAATATTAGAAAATGTAGTATATAATGATCTCATCTCGAAATGATGGGAAATATATGTATGAGAATTATGAAATAAAGAAGTCGATTTTGTATGTAAAAAAGGGGAGAAAATGATGTATTTACAAGTTTCATATTTGCTTGAAAGTGAAACAACTAAACAAAGAGAATTTTCTCCATTACTTGAAGTCAATAATTCACGAAAGAAATATGTAATTACTATGGATGAAAATGCCTCTTGATTTATTGATGGTGTAGAACGAATCAATATAATAGATTTTTTGATGAAAGTTGAATAATATTTTCTGACAATTCATCCAAATCTCTGTATAGTGATAGTGCCAAATCATTATACAGACCGAATCTGCAAGCTAAAGATTTTGTTTGTCTTTAGTTTTTTTGTTGCTTAATAGTTCATAAAAATGAAGGATTTATCTATAAAACATTTTCTAGTTCATAGATTTTAATATGATTGATTCCTGTTTCAGATTTTCAAAAATCTATATAATCCATTGTAACAACATATTTTTCTCGAGAATCATGAATCATTTCTAATGCTGAATATTCTCTTTCCCTAGTGGTATCATCTAAAATAGTTGTTGCTACCTGAAAATATTTGATTTCTCAATTTTTTTCTGCAACAAAATCAACTTCTTTACCATTTCAAAATCTTCAAATCTGAATAGTATAATGATGTTTTTTTAATAGCAAAAAAACATAGTTTTCTAAAATTCAACCAATATCTCTCTCTGGATAATATCCGACTATAGCATTTCTTATTCCAATGTCTCAAATATAGTATTTATTATAAATACTAAATTGTTTTTTTGTGTGTAAATCTTGAGCCTTTACTTTTGAGATAATATATGCAAATTCTCCATAAGAAAGATAATTTAATACTGTATCAAGTGAAATTTTGAGTTTTTGTGATTTAAGATAATCTGTGATATTTTTTGCTGTGAATACATGTCAAACATTTGCAAAAATATATTTATATAATACTTCAAAAAAATATGGATTATTAATTTTCCAACGAGAAAATATATATTTTAATACCACAGTATTGTATACTGATTTTTCATATTCAAAGATATTCTCTCTTTCATAACGAAGAGAAAATATCCCAGGTAATCATCAGTAAGTCAAAAATTCGTTAAATACATCAGGGGAATGTTCATTTTGAGAAAAAAGTAAAAATTCTGAATAAGATAACGGAAATACTTGAATTTCGATATATCTACCTGAAAGATAAGTAGCTAATTCTCCTGATAATAAGTCGGAATTACTTCATGTTATAAAAATTTCGCATTTAGGGTAAAGAGACTGAATTCCATTAATTGATTTTTCCCAACTTTTTATTCTTTGAATTTCGTCAATTCATATAAAGACTTTTCACCCATTTTTTTCGATGAAAGGTAAAAGAATTTTATTTAAATCCGTATAATCATTGAGACTATTATACTGAGGATTCTCACAATTGATATAAAAAATCTGATTCTTTGAAAAAATTTTATTATGCACTAAATATTGAATAGTTTGTTTTAACAAGGTACTTTTACCCACTCTTCTTTGCCCTACTATAACCTTAATCAGTGTTGTTCATAATCGTTTTTGGATTTGATCTCTATAGTAAGATCTTTCTACACTTTTTTCTTGTAAGATTTGTTCAATATTTTTTATCATTATACCTATTTATATAATGTAAAATCTTTGTAGACGAAACATTTTAAATTTTTTAAAATATTTCGTACATGGGCGATATATTTTTATTCATTTTTTTTCTAAATGCAAGAAATTTGAGTAATTTTTCCTATTGCAATTCATCCAAATCTCTGTATAGTGATAGTGCCAAATCATTATACAGACCGAATCTCGATAACTAAGAACTAAGGATTCGTCTGTCTTTAGTTTTTTTGTATTTTAAATGAAAAAAGCATTAATTACATGAATTACATGACAAGATGGATCATACTTAGCTGAATTGCTGATTGAGAAATGATATGAAGTTCACTGATTAAAGAGAAGAAGTTCATCATACAATACAGAAAGAATAGACCATATTTATGAATGACCAGAAATAAAAAATAGGAAGTTGATATTACATTACAGTGATATGACAGATAGCGCAAATTTAATTAAATTAGTTTCAGAGATAAAACCTGATGAAATATATAATTTGGCTGCTCAATCACATGTTTGAGTAAGTTTTGAAATTCCTGAATATACTACAAATTGTGATGCAATGGGAACTTTAAGACTGTTGGAGGCTATCAGAGTTGCTTGATTAGAAAAAACGTGTAAATTCTATCAAGCATCTACTTCAGAGTTATTCGGTTGAATGGATTATAATAGACCTGAAAGTTGATACAATGAAAATTCTCCTATGCATCCAAGGAGTCCATACTGATGTGCTAAACTTTATGCAATGTGGATAGCGAGAAATTACAAAGAAAGTTACTGAATGTTTTGTAGTAACTGAATTTTATTTAATCACGAATCTCCTCGTAGATGAGAAACATTTGTTACAAGGAAGATTACTATGGCAGTTGCTAAAATAAAGTTATGACTACAAGAAAAATTATATCTTTGAAATTTGGATGCAAAAAGGGATTGGTGACATGCTAAAGATTATGTAGAAGCTATGCGGTTAATTTTACAGCAAGACAAACCAGATGACTATGTTATAGCAACATGAGAATCAAATACAGTTAGAGATTTCGTCAATTGGAGTTTCGAAGAAGTTTGAATTAAATTAGAGTGGAAATGAACATGAATAGATGAAAAATGATATGATAAAGCTACATGAAAATATTTAGTTGAGGTTGACCCTAAATATTTTAGACCTGCTGAGGTCGATTTCCTATTATGAGATAGTAGTAAAGCTAGAAATGTATTATGATGGAATCCAAAATATTCAGTAAGAGAATTATGTAGTGAAATGGTAAAATCTGATATAGAAAAATTTAGAAAAGATGAGCTATTAAAAGCTCATGGTTTTGAAATTTTAAATCAATATGAGTAGACATGAAATTGTCTAGTAAAATATATGTCGCGTGACATAAATGATTAGTATGATCTGCAATTGTCAGAAGGTTACAGTCTTTATGATATACCAATCTTGTTCTTAGAACACATTCAGAATTAGATCTTTTGGATTATAATGCAGTTAAAGAATTTTTTGAAAAAGAAAAGCCAGAATATGTATTCTTAGCTGCTGCTAAAGTATGAGGGATAGTTTCTAATAACACTTATCCAGCTGAACATATATATGACAATCTTCAAATCCAAAATAACGTAGTACACTGTGCATATTTAAATAAAGTTAAGAAGCTGATTCTATTATGATCAAGTTGTATTTATCCAAGAGATTGTCCACAACCAATAAAGGAAAAATATTTATTAACCTGACCATTAGAAAAAACTAATGAACCTTATGCAATTGCAAAGATAGCATGAATTAAGCTTTGTCAGAGTTACAATTGCCAATACTGAACTAATTACATTTCTTGTATGCCTACGAATCTTTATGGACCAAATGACAACTTTGATCCTGTTAGATCTCATGTATTTCCAGCACTAATAAGAAAATTTCATGAAGCTAAAGTAAATAATTTACCAAGTGTAACATTGCGGTGAGATGGAAGTCCGTATAGAGAATTTCTCCATGTTGATGATATGGCAGATGCATGTATATTTATGATGAATAACTTTAATCCAACTCCTGAACAAAATGAAAAATGAGAAATATATTTGAATGTATGAACATGAGAAGACCTAACAATCAAAGAATTAGCAGAAAAAATGAAAAATATAATTTGATATGAATGAAAGATATTACGAGATACAAGTAAGCCTAATTGAACACCAAAGAAATTATTAGATGTGAGTAAGTTAAAAGAATTATGATGGAAATATCAGATTAGTTTAGATGATGGGATTGGGAGTGTGTATGACTGGTTTTTAGAAAATCGTTAGTCATTATTCGATATGATCTTTACCTGATAAATATTTTTTGATTCTATCTCTATCTTCTACTTCTTTTTCTCATTTGGCATAAAGCTCAAGAAACTGCATCAGCTGGATTTCATTATTTTTCTCATCATAAGCAAAAATCAATCTGAGTTTTGACGGACTTTTGAGTGATTCGCACCAAACTCTTCTCATTTTATAAACTGGAATTTTGATATCTTGTCATAAATTATTAATTCTTTCAATATGAGGTATTGCTAATCAATCTGCCTTTAGTGCGGCAACAATGGATTCTATGTCAGATTTTATTGATTTATATTTTTTTGATAAGTGCTTTGCGTCTTTTATAAACTCATCACACATTATAATTTTAATCGTCGTCATCTTCTCGGTTACTTACGGCATAAACTTCATCGCGATACATTACTATTCAATAACGAATTATATCTCATTCTTTTTCGGTTGCTCTCCATGGTAAATCACCATGAGATCGATTAGTCATCCATTCAGCATTTTTATCTCAATATTTTGAAATGATTTCATCAATCTGAGCCAATTCTTCGGCATTTAAAACTGATAAATCTGGATTGATTAAAGGAATGATTCTTTTTTGAGTAAAATCATAATATGGGACTTCGATTTCTTGAATTTCTTGTCTTTTAATCATTGAATCTAACACTATATCCATCACCTGAGGAACAGGTCATCTCATCTTTTTGATATAATTGACTCATGTGATAGATTCTCCATGTCTTTCGTAGTAATCAAAATCACAGAAATATAGCAGTTTATTTAGAACTGTTTTTCATACGTTTGGTTTACCTGCACATTTTGAAGTGATATAGAGTAGGACTTGTTTAAATTTGTAGTATGGATTATCCTTATCTGGTATGAGCTGAGATTTAAGACCTTTGGATTCTAATTCTCATATAGTCATATCTAGAGCGTTAGCCAATCTTTCGCTTTCAGATTTTTTAAGAGGTCTTTTTCATTGCTCTATATCGCAGAGAGTAGGTCTACTGATTCAGAGAATCTTGGCAAATTCTTCCTGAGAGAGTTTATATTGTTTTCTGATTTTAGCGATATCAATCATTATGGTAATGATGAAGATATAAATTTA
>CALCYP010000089.1 GCA_937906635.1 uncultured bacterium
CTGCGTTCGAAATGACGGGTGTGTCATTTCGAGGAGAGAAACGACGAGAAATCCAGTACAGGTCTATGTGGATTTCTCACTGCGTTCGAAATGACGGGGTAGTCTTCTAAAAATCCCCCTGAGCCGATAAATCGGCTCATCCCCCTTTCAATAAAGGGGGACAATATGAAGAACCCCCTGTCGCTATGCTCCTTTACCCCTTAATAAGGGGGACAACACGAGCTCCCTCCCGATAGATCCTCCGGCTTGCCGAGAGTCCTCGATCCGGGACGGGACCGGGAGGGACTCCTTTTAGTCGCGAGGGCGCTATTTCCCTTTGAGGAAAATGATTCACCCGTGGAAAAACTCTTTACTCTTTAATTTTTGATACTAATTGATCAAAATCTGATCAAAAATTTTGTGTTTTATTAAATTTTTCATATTCAGAAAATGCTTTTGCTTCTGCTTGTGAATGTGAGATTGCTCAATTGTTGTCTAATATTTTGTATTTACGAAATTCTAAAAATTCGTTTACACTTTTTGCAAAGTCTTCCATGGTGAAAATGTGGTTGCGCATTACGAGATCTTCTATGTAGTCAAAATATCATGAGACAGTACGTTCTAATTGTTTGATTTCTTTTTCTGATAAATAATTTTTTGCTATAGTTGTGTCTGATTTTAGTATACGGCCATCAGGTGCAAATTTTCGTGTGGTTAGTCACATATTTTCGTTATCAGAATTGGCTTTTTCATATATGATTTCTGCGGCTGTTTTTCAAACTATAGCATAATGGAATTTGTTTTGGATTGTCGCATAAAACTCTTGGGTAGTAGGAGCAGCTTTGTCGTAATCAATACTACATTCTGCAAAAATGTCTGTGATTTGTTGCCGGATGCGGCGTTCACTGGTACGAATTGAATGGATACGCTCTAATAATTCATGGAAATAGTCCACTCAAAAAGCAGTTATTCATTGTTTAAGGCGTTCGTCATCCATTGCAAATCATTTTTGGATATATTCTCTCAAAATTTTCGTCGCTCGTATCCTGAAATGTGTCGCTTTGATGGAATTTACGCGATATCATACAGAAATAACAGCATCCAAATTGTAAAATTGGACATTGTAGGTCTTACCGTCGGTACCAGTATATGCAAAAATTGCATAAACTGAATTTTTGTCTAATTCTCAGCTGTCGAAGATGTTTTTCATATGTCTGGCAATCCCAGATTGATCGACATCAAAGAGTTTGGACATGGATTTTTGGGTGAGTCGTAGAGTCTCATCTTTTATGATGGCTTCAACTTTGATGTTTTCGGTAGGTGTAGTGTACATTAGTAGTTGAATTTCTTTGCTTATTCAGTCCATATTTAATGTTTTATTATAAATGATTTTTTTATATTGAAAATTTTTGAAAAATCAAGAGATTTTTTGACCGATTTATTTGTGTGGAAAAAATCGACATTGAGGAATAGGGAAAGAATCCTGAAGGGATGATTCTATTATACAGATATAAATATAATAAAGAGTCGTCGCTTCGCGACTATGTGATCATTTGTCTCTATATACCAACGACTAAAGTCGTTGGTTAGATAAAGATATGTTTAAAGGAGTTGTCGCTTTGCGACTTTGTTGATTTCGAATAGTCCCGAAGGGACGGAATATCAAATAGCTGAGGGTGAAACCCTCAGCAAGGAATGTGAAATAGGAAAAAATCTCGAAGGGATGGCATATGTTGCCATGTAGAATTGCAGGTTAGATTTTTTTTCACCATAAATTTGTGAAATGACGGATGTATGATATAAATTCCTGAGTTAGAAATGCTAGTTCCGATTTACTATTTAAATATTTTTTGTCGAAGGTCAAAAAATCTCTTGATTTTTGTCCTGTAAAAGTTATTTATGACGATGAGATTTTATTTGTTATATTATTTGAAATGGTATGGACTACAAAAACTTTTACAAACATTTGATTGCAATGATACGAAATCTTAGTTGAGGCAGATTTAAATAAATCATTGCCAAATATTGAGATTATTTGACTCCCAGACACAGCCATCAAAGAGTCAAAAGAGCGCTTGAGATCCACATTTCGCAATGCTGGCATCGAATTACCAAATCGTAAATTTGTTTTGAATTTATCACCATCAGACATAAAAAAAGTTTGAACAAGTTTTGATTTGCCTATGGCGGTCGCTATTTTTGTTTTGATAAATGAATGAAAACTTGCCCATATTTCCGATATTCCAAAGTTTCTTTTTTTTGGTGAGTTGTGATTGGATGGAAATATAAAGAGAGTAAACGGATTATTGCCATCTGTAATTTCAGCTATAAAAAAATGATACAAAGATTTTGTCGTCCCAAAAGAAAATTTGTATGAATTAGAATATATTTCATGAATCAATATTTATCCATTTGAAACTTTTGTTGATTTGGTAGATTTTTTATCGTGAAAAAACGAAGTGAAACCGATAAATACTGTCAAATCTGTCGCTGATATAGAGCTTGGAAATATAGATTCAAATGTGGATTTTGAAAATATAAAAGGTCAAATTATCGCAAAGAGAGCTATGGGAATTGCAGCTGCTGGATTACACAATGTACTCATGGTCTGAGCTCCATGAAGTGGAAAGACTATGCTTAGTAAAGCATTGCAAAGTATTTTGCCACCACTTTCTTTTGATGAAATTTTAGAAGTCAGTCAAATCTATTCAGTCATATGAAAATTAAACAAAGACCAGCCATTGATCGTTCAGAGGCCATTTCGCCAAGTCCATCATACGGCATCCAAAATTTCAATTGTCTGATGATGATCAAATTTGACTCCATGAGAGGTTAGTTTAGCTCACAAATGAATTTTGTTTTTTGATGAATTGACAGAATTTCCGAGAGAGACATTGGAAGTGCTCAGGCAGCCATTAGAAGACAAAAATGTCAGTATTTCTCGCGTCTCGGGTTCTGTAGTTTATCCAGCTAATTTTATGTTTGTAGCGAGTATGAATCCTTGCAAATGTGGATATTACAAAGATCCCGAAAAACACTGTACTTGTGGTTTAAATGAGATCAAAAAATATCAATCAAAGATTTCTGGTCCGCTTTTGGATAGGATTGACATGATTTTGGAGATTCCAAGGGAAAATATAAATAATTTATTGGAAAATATAAAAGGGGAGAGTAGTGAGACGATCAGACAAAAGGTGATGAAAGCACGAGATATTCAAAAAGATAGATTTAAAAATACAAATATTTCTTCAAATTCTGGTATGACTTCCAGAGATATTGATTCATACATAAATCTTTCATGAGAAGCCAAAGATTTTCTCAGTAATGCAGCTAATAAATTAACATTATCACCGAGATTGGTTCATAGGATCATCAAACTTGGTAGGACAATAGCTGATATGGAGTGAGACGATGAATTAAAAGTGAAATATTTGGCAGAAGCTATGCAGTATAGGAGTAGGACGATGTTTGTGAGTAGCTAAAAATTAGAGATTTAAAAAATAATTTATGAACAATTTAGATGGAATAATCCGTGATTTTGTTTTTGAAAAAAAGACTTGAAATTGTTTATCATTTTATTATATAATGTCTTGCAGTATTGTTTTGGGTCTATAGCTCAGTTGGTTAGAGCAACCGGCTCATAACCGGTCGGTCCTTGGTTCAAGTCCAAGTAGGCCCACCAAAGTATATGCGGGTGTAACTCAATTGGCTAGAGTTCCTGCCTTCCAAGCAGATTGTTGCGAGTTCGAGTCTCGTCGCCCGCTCCATTAAAAAAAAGGATTTCAACCTAATGGTTGAATTTTTTTTTAAATTTGAATTGTCGAGAAAAAATTCTGGTAGTTGGATTTCTATTTTTTTGGTAGAAAATTTTGGTCTGTGATGACTCGTTTTCATGTTTGATTTTCCAAATTTTTTCTCGCTTTTTTGGCGATAGCTCAACCTTTTTTGCCAGCTACTTTATTAAAATTATTCTTTAAGATAAGTATTCAATAATATTATAGCATTTGATTCAGTTCCAATCTCATCATGCAAACGCATCCAAAGTAAGCACAATTTTTTCATAATTATCAGGAATTGCTAATAGATTTTCAAACTCTCTTTTTTGAGTTTTTTCATCCAATAAATATGTAACTTGGATATATTTTTTATCTCAGTTTTTTTCTACCACAAAATCAACTTCTTTATCATCATTCTTTCATACAAACACCTGATATCACAGAGTTTTGAAATGTAAAAATACAATATTCTCTAAAATTTTTCATATATCTTGTGGTTTGTATCATCAGACAATCATATTTCTAATTCAGATATCTGAAAAATAATATTTATCATTTATTTCAAAAATCTTTTTACCTACGATTTCTTGTCTTTGAACTTTATTGATAAGAAATACACTACATAAATATTTGATATATTCATTCACAGAATTGAGTCAGATTTCTATTTTTTGTGATTTTAAATATTTTGTAATATTGTTTGGTGTGGTAAGATTTCATACATTATCTGACAAATATCTAATCAAATCCTCCAAAAATGAAGTATTTCTAATCTGATATCTCTGAACAATATCTTTGAATAAAATTGTATTGAAGATACTTTTTACATATTCAGTCGTGATATTTTCATCAGTTCATAATTGGATTAAATATGGCAATCATCATACCTTCATATAAGAAAGGAAACTATCCTTTCATGTAGAGAGATTATGAAAATCCAAAAATTCTTTGTATGTTAGCGGATATACTTCAAATTGAATATATCTTCAAGTCAAATAAGTAGCTATTTCACTAGATAGTAATTTAGCATTACTTCAACTAATATAAATATCATACTTTCATAAGGCTTGTAAATCTCTTAGAGCTTTTTCAAATTCTGAAATATCTTGTATCTCATCAATAAAAACATAAGTTTTTTCTTTTCATTGAGATTTGTCTTTTATATATTTCAATAAGTCATTATAATCGCGAATATGACTAAATTCGTTCAATTCCATATTGATAGAGATGATGTTCTCTTGTGAAATTTTGTATTCTGATTTTAATTCTTCCATCAACTGCAAAAGGATATAAGACTTTCAAACTCTCCTTTGACCTACGAGTACCTTGATAATATCTTTATCTATAAATGGTCTTATTTTTTCGATATAAATTTCTCTTTTTTTAATAGTTTTTATCATAACGAAAAGAAAAGAATAAAATTGTTTATATTTTTATTATAATAAAAACTTTTTATTTTGCAAATATTTTTAAGAAAAAGAATATAAGTGATTATTCCAGTTCGTGACAATTTATCACAATCTGACTTCAAATGGAGTCGAATTTTTTATTTTGAACTACCGAGAAATCCTCGGCAGTTGGATTTCTATTTTTTTGGTAGAAAATTTTGATCAGTGATAACTGATTTTCCTGTTTGATCTTCCAAATTTTTTCTCGCTTTTTTGGCGATAGCTCAACCTTTTTTGCCAGCTACTTTATTTTCATCCATTCATGTAGCTTCTGTAGATTCTGCAATTTGACGAGTAGAAAGCTCAGCTAATGCTGTGAAAATTAATTCAGCTTCTGATATATGATCCCTCAGATTCTGACTTTTTAGATTCTTTCGTATCAAACCTTTGCTAATCGAAGTTTAAAGGGCTCTGCATTTGGGCTTGGGATAGATTGAACAAGACGGAGAATAGTCTCTACGTCTGCCACATCTGTCATCCTCATTTTCCCATCTTGAGCCAACATTTTCAACTGGTTACAATTTGTCACCACTTCACTTCACTCAGTTTTTAACCTAGTTTTTAAAACTTTTCGATAAGTTTTGGGGTCTTTGCTTTCTGATAAAACTCCAACGATATCCACAACAGAAAAATATCGTTTTCCTTGTTTTTCGTCCCAATGACGACGGATTTTTTGCTGTTTAAAGATTGCTAATTCTCAGTTCATCGTTAACTAATTACAAATTAAATGTAAAAAAAATTTTAAACATG
The DNA here is from genome assembly GCA_937906635.1 of uncultured bacterium. GTDB lineage: Bacteria > Patescibacteriota > Gracilibacteria > Absconditabacterales > Absconditicoccaceae > JALOAF01. The sequence continues at coordinate 5,954 of CALCYP010000089.1, forward strand.
CTATTTCAACTGAATTTTGAGATTATTTTTGCTCTATTTTTGTGATTTCAACTAATTTATCAAAATCTGATATATATTCTTGATCTTGTTTAATTTTGTATTTTTCGTACTCTTGTAATGCTAATGTTTGAGCTACTTCGTGAGAAATTTTTCAACTATCATTCAAAATTTCATATTCACTGAATTTCAAAAAAGCATCCATTTTTTCTTTCCAATCTTTCATCGTCATTATTTTTCATTTTGCTGCTTGTAATTCCGCATAATCAAGATACATATTCCCAATACGATTCAAATTTTCCAATTCCTTTTTGTTGAGATAATTTTTGGCTACAACAACATCACTTGGCATAATTTTTCAATCTGGAGATTTTCTCCAACTTGTAAGTCACATTTTATCTTTTGCACTATCAGCTCTTTCAGCAATAATTTCTGCTGCAGTTTTTCTTGTGATTGCAAAGTGTAATTTATTTTGGACAGTAGCAAAAAATTCTTTTGTTTCAGGTGCGTTTGGAGAATAATCAAACGATGTGGCATAGATATCGGTAATTTTCTGATACATCATTCTTTCACTTGTACGAATATCTCTGATTTCTTCATAAAGTTCATCAAAATATCTCGTAGAAAAACGAGAACCATATTTCATCCTATCGGAATCAAGAGCAAATCCTTTTTGAATATATGACTTCAAAATTTCTGTTGCCCAAGTACGAAATTCTATTCATCTATTAGAATTTACACGATATCAAACCGCGATAATTGCTTCAAGTGAATACATTTTAATAGTTCTTTTTACTTCTCTTCATCACTCATTTTGAACTTGTAAGAAATCCTTACAAGTTGAATTTACATCTATCTCTCCAGTATCTATAATATTTTTGATATGTAATGTTATATTTTGAGGTGTAACTCAAAACAATTCTGCCATCAATTTTTGAGAAAGCCAGATATTTTGATCTGAATACATCACTTCCAGATGAATTGCTCAATCTTGAGATTGGAAAAACACAATATGATTATCTGGAATTTTTTTTAAGTTCATCGTTAACTTGTTACAAATTAAATCTAAAATATTCTTTTTTACTAAAAATAAGTTAACAATCTGAAATTAAAAATCAATATTTTTTTGACAAAATTGTTTTATTGGTTTGTAAGTATGGTTTCTCATATAAGTAATTTTAAACAGAATTGACTTTTTACTTTATCATTCTAAGCGATAGTG
>CALCYP010000090.1 GCA_937906635.1 uncultured bacterium
AGAAATCCATAGAGATTTATAGAGTGGATTTCTCCTCGTTCCTCCTCGAAATGACACTTTCCTCGTCATTCTGAAGGAGGGCCCTTATTACTGAGCAACAATGACTTTTGAAGTTTTGAGGACTATCTGTTTGTCACTTTTCCTATAAACAAAACCTCTCTCAAATTCCTGGACTATTTTTCATTTTTGCTTTTCATCTGTAGCGGGTACTGCTGAGACTGGCTCGTGTAATGTTGCATCTGGAACTAATCAAACGGCTTCTATCTGGAATACGTTGATTCATTCCAAAGTCTTCAAAAAATTATTATAAACCAACTGAACTCCATGAGCCAATGGATCGGACTTTTTTTCCTCTGGAATATTGTCCAAAGATTTCCTCAAATCTTCTACAAATGGCAAAAATCTCTTTACACTAGAAAGCAGAGACATCAATTCCAAATCTTGCTCTTTTTCGGTTGTCTGTCTCTGGTATCTGTCAAAATCTAATTTCAAATTTACATAATCTCTCTGTGCCCTTGTTGCTATTTCAGTCTGCTCTTGGAGATCTTTTTGGAGCTTTTCTACTTCTTTTTGAATTTTCTCTATTTGGTCCATTGCTCAAATTTCTTGCTCAATTTCTGAAAAATCTTGATCATCTAAAGATTGTTTGTTGTCATCTTTTTTTTGATTATCATCTCATTTTTGAGCTGCTTGTTGTTGTGCTTGTTTTAATTTTTCATCCAAATCAGTCATAGTTCGTAATTAATAATTTAAATTGGTGGACAACCCCTCCGCCACTCAGCAGAGCTGAGCAAGCTTCGTGGCCCTCCTCCCCTATCAGGTAGGAAATTTCTCCCCTGTTAGGGGGAGTGCCCGGAGGGCGAGGGGGTTGCTTAGCGAGTAGAAATTACTTAAAACTTTCTTCATTACTCTTTACCCACTCTCCAAAAGACATATCTTTTTCATGCAATTCTGTAGCAAATGGGACTCAAACATACCTCCAATGTCGAATTTCTTTCATCTTTCAGTCTATTTTTGGTCCTTTGCTGTATGTATTTATGAAACCATATTTGTACGCATTTTCATTCATCCAATCCAAATATCCAGATGCAAAATGAGTATATCAATATTTAGTAGCCACATGGATATCTACTGCCAAACCTAATTGATGCTCACTGGCTCCGATTTTTGCACATCTAATAGTTGAGCATCATTCGTTAAATAAGCGAACTTGATCTTGATATGTCCTATATGCACTTGCTACATATATTTTTTCTCAAAATTTTTGAAAAAAATCTTTGGACATCTCAGCAAATGCTATAGCTGCAGCTTGTCTTAAATAAGGTCTGGCCGTCTTAATCACGACATATTCTGAATCTATTGCAACTAAATCAGATGGCTCATACTGTTTGTTTTGCAAAACATTTTTGTCTGAGACATATTTTTGGAAAGAATAGTCTGACTCAATATCAAAAGTTTTTCCATATTTTTCTTGTGCATCTTGAATATTCGTAATCCATAATTCATTTGTCTTGATAGAAAGAAACTCAGAAACAGAATTATTCGTGTATTTGATTGTTTTTGGTGTATCTGCTGAAACGACATTTTGTGCAACGATAAAAACAAATGCTACAAGTATAAAACACACTAAAAGTATTGATGGAAATATTGATTTTTCTTTGGTTTGTCACATGTTTTAATTTAGCGGTTAGCTAATGGCTAATAGCTGATAGCTATAAGCTATAGGCTACTGACTATTAGCTAAAATTTCGCAAAGCGAAATTTTAAATATAAATATCTCTTGGTTTTGCTCATTGCTGAGGTCAAATAACTCACCTTTCTTCTAACTCATCCATAATCCTTGCAGCTCTTGCAAATCAAACATTCAATTTTCTCTGGAGTAAAGTCGCTGAAGCTTTCCTTGTCTCAGCTATTACTTGTATAGCTTGTTGAATCAATTCTTCATCGCTTCATCAAGTTCCATTAGTCCCAAAAGATCAATTTGCCGTCTCAACTTTGTCTTCCAAAGCTTGAATTATTTCTGGATTATAGATGTCATCTTCTGATAATCATTGCATATACTTTTCTTTCAAAGTCTGGACAACTCTCTCAATTTCTCATGTCTCTACAAATGGAGATTGAGCTCTAATTGGTCGTTTTGTGGTTGTGTCTATGTAAAGTAGGTCTCATTTTCAAACTAAATCTTCAGCTCATTTTCTACCAAGGATTGTCGTTGAGTCTACTTGAGAAACTACTCCGAATGCAATTCTCGTTGGCATATTTGCTTTGATAAGTCATGTAATAACATTTACTGATGGCCTCTGTGTGGCTACGATAAGATGAATTCAGACTGCACGAGCTTTTTGAGCGATACGAGTGATACAAGTTTCCACATCTTTTTTATTTTTGTGCATCATCATATCAGCCAACTCATCGATTACAAACACAATACGGAACATTTTTTCTCAAATTATTTTTTGGTTGTATTCATCGATATTTCTCACTCTTTTTTCTTTCAAAAGTGAATATCTATGTTCCATCTCATCTACTGCCCAGCGAAGCAATTTCAAAGCTTTGTCTGGGTCTGAGACAATAGGTCATAGCATATATGGCAGTCCTGAATACAATTCCAATTCAACTTGCTTTGGATCAACCATCAAAAATTTAAGCTCAGATGGTGTGTTTTGGTACATCAATGATAAGATGAATCAGTTTACTCAAACAGATTTTCAGCTTCCAGTCGCTCAAGCTACGAGCAAATGAGGCATAGAATCCAAGGTCTTTACGATGACAGATCAGTCAATTCATTTTCAAAGCGTCAAATTTGTAGGATCTTTCTCCATTCACTTTTGGAATTCACTTGATCACAAAATATCTTGGAGACGGACCATCTTTGGATCTGGATTTGGGATTTGGATTCAAACTGTGTCCGTACCAGGGATTGGTGCTACAATTCTCAATGATTTTGATTTCAAAGATAATTTAATATCATTTGCCAATGATTCAATTTTTGAAATTGCCACTCAAGCTTCTGGCTTGATTCTGACCTGAACTACTGATGGTCAAAGGTCAAATCATTCAATAGTCACTGGCACATTGAATTCCATCAATTTATCCTGGACTGCTTTTGCTTTTTCAACCAAAAATTTCTCATTTATTGAAGAATTCACATCTCCAGTCTTCAAAAGTGAAGTGCTAAATGTAGGCTTATCTCCAGCAAAACTGATAATTGGTCTTGGTCTTTTTTCTTGAATTTTTTCTTCTACTTTTCATTTTATCAACTCTTTCAAAAATGATTTGGAATCATTTCTCACACTTGGCTCTGGATTTTGTACTCCAAAAGGTTTATTTTGATTTAGTTTATCTACAATATCTTTTGTGGATTGTCTTTCCAATTTCAATTGTGGTTGTGTAACTTTTGGATGTGCTGGAGCTGATTCTCTTTCAACTTTAAAATTAATTTTTGGTAGTCTAAATTTGAAAGTATAAAATACTCGAATTAAACTTCCAACCAACAATAGTATTACGAATGCTTTTATAGCTGTCGTTTGATTTCCAAACATTGCCTTCAATAACCAAAGGATTGGCCATGAAATAAATCATCAGTATTCTTGATAATTCTCGACTCCACTATCTAATGCTGGGAAATTTAGCATTGCAGAGACTAATGTCAAAACTACTACAAATTGTCTGAGCAAGACATTCATCAAATATCATTTTAACAATATCAGTATTCATACTATCACACACAATCAGAAAAATACAAACAATCAAGTTTCACCAAAAGGTCGTGATGCATATTTTACGAGCAAATCAAAAATTGGTGATCATTTTGCTAAATACAGTGAAAAGAAAAACAAAAATCACAATATGATCATAAAAATTCACAATTTTGTTTTATTTAATATTACCGTCTTTTTTGATTTTTTATATTTTCTCCTAGCCAAAGCAGAAAATTTAGCTAATAAAAATCTTTGTACCAAAAAAACTCTCCAATAGATTTATTTTAGGAATTTTATTTATTTTTTCAACCTAAAAAATGCTCAAAAATTCGGATTAAAATCTGTAAAAAAATACACAATTAGTTGTCATAAAAATCATATGCCACTTTAATAAAGTGAAATCCTAGGTAAAACTGAATTAGGATGTAACTGCACCACAATAAGGAAACTTGGGGAGATTGCGCCCCTACGGGGAGCTGGACCGCGAAGCAGGACTGAGGGAAATCGCCCCCTTGGGGGAGCTCCCCGATGAAATCGGGGTGAGGGGGTAACCCCCACCACCACTCAGCGTAGCTGAGCAAGCTTCGTGGTCCCCCTCCCCAATGGGGAGGTATTTTTTATTAATTTCATTCTTTTCTTGTCTTTACTTGCCGATTAATATCTTCACAAACTCATTCTAAATTTCATAATACTTGTTCATCAGTGTATACAAAAACTTCGAGTCCTAGTGATTTTAAATACTTTATTCTTCTTTCATCGTATTCTTGTTTATAATTATGAGTTTCTCAGTCAATCTCTATAACTATTTTTAATTCCTTACAGTAAAAATCAACTATATATGGTCAAATCATTCTTTGTCTCATAAACTTCACTCATGTTTTATTTCATCTCAAAATCATATTTCGAACTAATCATTCAGTTTTTGTTGGACTTTTTCTATTCTCTCTGACATATCAAATATTTTTTCAATTATATGGTATAATACTCATAATCAGAAAATAATTATAAAACACCTAAAACAAATCGATATATGGGTTATTATAATAAATTTATTCGCGATTCAAGAAAATCAATGTGTCCATATCTTCTGGTTCTCGAGTCTTATCGAATGTATCAAGTTTATCGGAATGATGAAATGGAACTATATAATTTTCTGAATATTCTCTGTATTTTCTATTGAATACTTCCATAAAATGTCAGTTTTTCACGATTGGAGAAATGAGAAAAATATCTCCTCAAATGCAATTTTGTTCCTCTAATCGAGAAAAAAATAATGTCGAATAAAATTCCAATGTCTCTACGACCAAATTTTCAGCGAGGGCATTTTGCTGAATTTCTTCATAACTTTTGTACCGATACTGAGAAATTCCATTATCTTTGTACATCTGCTTCAATGAATTTAGCCCGAGATTTATGACATTTACAGAGTCATAAAAACTATTTTTAATTTTGATAATTTTTGCTCCAGATTCTGTGATATACAATAAGTTGAAATTTTCTCTTTTCAAATTATTTCTGAGGAACAATGTCGTATGAAAAGATTGCGGCAAAATTTTGATGTTTGAATTATCGTTTATTGATCCGTAAACAGACTTAAATTCATTGTATGATTGAGAATCGATATATATGGCGTAAAGCCTGAAAAACAAGGACCCCGATTCTCAAATAATACGAGTTTTTTCTTCTCAATTTACATAAATACTGTCTATATATGTCGCCAAAAAATGTCCAGTTGCTCCGTGCTCATGTTCAATTGCATTTAGCTTTTCTTCTGTGATTTCTTGTAAATTTTTGATTGAAAAATTTTCTACCTTATCCAAAAAAATATCAAATCTAAAAAAAGAAAACCTACTTTCATCGAGCAGAAATACATGTTTCTGTTTTGGGTATTCCAAGGTCTTGTCCAATATTTTAGAAAAATTATCATGCAAAATGTATTGCTGAATTGTCTCTCATTCTTGTATTCTATACACTCAAAATCTCGGATAAGATTCTGATAAATATTCGTATCGAATCTGCATGAATAATTAATAATTAATTCATAGATGTCCTCCTTTACTTAAAGGAGGTCCCCGATGAAATCGGGGGGGATTTTTTAACCTATTATCATACAAAAATCCCCAGGCCGATAGATTGGCCAGCCCCTTTCGATAAAGGGGCACAAGTATTTCGTTAAGTTCAGAATGATAAATATTCTTTATTTCCCTATTATTTCCAAGCAATCTTCCAATGTCAAATCTGTTGCATCTTTTCATCATTTTGGAATTTTGTAATTTTTCTTTTCATATTTGATATTTAGAATTAATAATGAATAAGGACCCATGTCATTTCGAACCTGAAAGGTGAGAAATCTAATTTATTTATTATAGATTTCTCGCTTCGCTCGAAATGACAATTATAGTTAAAAATTTTTACTTTTTAATTATTTCCAAGCAATCTTGTAATGTCAAATCTGTTGCATCTTTTCATCATTTTGGAATTTTGTAGTTTTTCTTTTCATATTTGATATATGGTCAGTACATTCCATTCAAAACCTCGATTTTCTTTCATTCATGTGTAAATTCATGGATGTATTTATTATTTTCATTTTCTATTTTTTTCTGAATCAATGGGATTGACTGTTCGAGAGTAATTGTATACGGATCAAGTGGTTCATCTCATCATTTTGGGATAGAAACAAATAGATTTTTATATTTTAAATATGGTCAAAATCTACCAATTGCTGCGACTACTTTTTCTCATTCATACTCTCAAACTTCTCTTGGAAGTCAAAAGCAATCCAAAGCATCCTCCAATGTGATTGTTTCAATTGTCTTTCCCACAGGGATATTTGCGAATTTTTTGTCTTCATCATCAGCTTTTCAGATTTGAATAAGTGGTCAGTACCTTCAAAGTCTAACAATTACAGGTTTTCAAGTTTTTGGATCTTCTCACAAAATTCTCTCCCCACTAGCTCTTTCTGCTCATTGAGCTTTGGAAACTTCCGCATGGAAAGGTCCATAAAATTTTGAAATCATTGCGACTCGTTTGATATCTCATTCTGCAATTTTATCGAATTCTTCCTCAACTGATGCCGTGAAATTGTAGTCCATGATGTCATTAAAATTCTGCATAAGGAAATCCGTGACAGTCCTTCCAGTATCGGTTGGGAATAATTTATTTTTTTCTACTCATGAATTTTGAGTTTTTGTATCTTGTTTAATTTCTCCGTTCTTCAAAGTAATTTCTGTATACGAAATCTTTTCTCCTGTCCTACTATCCAACTCGACATATCATCTCTTTTGGATTGTAGAAATAGTTGGAGCATAGGTAGATGGACGACCAATTCACCTCTTTTCAAGCTCTTTTACGAGACTCGCTTCAGTATACCTTGGTGGATGCTTTTTGAATTTCTGAGTACTTGTAATTTGCTCCATATCCAAAATCTCTCATTTCTCCAAATTTGGCAAAATATTTGTGGAAAATTCTTCATCGTCATCTGTTCATTCAGAATAAACTTTGAGAAATCAATCAAATTTTACTACTTCTCACTCTGCAATGAATTTATTTTTGTTGTTTGAAATATCAATTGTTGCTTTGGTTTTTTCTACTACAGCTGGAGCCATCTGAGATGCGATAGTCCTTTTCCAGATCAAATCATAAAGCTTTTTTTGAGAAGAGTCTTCTCATGCTGTATGAATTTCCAAATGTGCTGGCCTAATACATTCGTGTGCCTCTTGTGCTCATGTACTTTTTGTCTTATAATTCGTTGGATGACTGTATTTTTCTCCGTATTCTTTGGTAATTTCAGCTTTGGCAGCATTTATTGCATCTTGAGAAAGATTTACAGAATCGGTCCTCATGTATGTAATCTTTCCAGCTTCATATAATTTCTGAGCAATTTGCATTGTACGAGAAACTGAAAATCACAATTTCCTACTTGCTTCTTGCTGGAGTGTAGAAGTCGTAAATGGTGCTGATGGCGTTTTCTTTCCGGGCTTTGTCTCTATATCTGTGACTGTAAATTCAGCCGTTTTACAATTCTCTAAAAACGAATTCACATCATCAATTTTCTTAAATTCTTTGTCTAATGTAGCATTGAATCATTTCTTTGATTTTCCAATGAATGTTCAAACTGTCTTAAAAGATGACGTTGAATCAAATTTTTCTATTTCTCTTTCTCTCTCTACTATCAGACGAACTGCTACAGACTGCACTCTTCATGCTGACAATCATTTAGCTACTTTCCTCCATAATACTGGAGACAATTCAAATCAAACAAGACGATCCAAAACTCTCCTTGCTTGTTGAGCATCTACAAGTTTCATGTCTAATGTCCTTGGATTTTCTACAGCATGTTTGATTGCTTTTTCTGTAATTTCATGAAAAACTATCCTAGGCGTCGTGTCTATTGGTAATCAAAGTTGGTTTGCTACATGCCAACCGATAGCTTCTCATTCACGGTCCTCATCGGTTGCAAGCCATACTTTATCAGATTCCTTTGCTAATTTTTTGAGTTCTGCTACTACCTTTTTCTTGTCTGGACTGACTTCATAAAGTGGCTTGAAGTCATGCTCGATATCAATTCACATTCATTTAGTTGGCAAATCTACTACATGTCCAAATGAAGCTTTTACTTCAAAGTCTGCTCAAAGTATTTTTTTTATAGTTTTTGATTTCGCTGGAGACTCGACTATTACTAGGTTTTTTGTCATGCGTATACAAAAAAATTGTAAAGTTTCAAAACTTTTCCATTGTTTGTTTTTATAAATGATGGGACTAATTTCAAGCGAAAGAAATATTTTCAAAAAAATATAGTCTTTCAGCCAGATTTTTATTTACGAAAAAAATATTTGATAACTTATTCCTAATAATTATTCAGCTTTTGCAGCTAATAAATCATCAATTTCTGCCTGATAAACTTCTTTTGGATTTACTCAAATAATTGGTTTGATTATGTTTCAAGCTTTAATTACAAATACTGCTGGAATTGATGAAACTTGGAATTTTTGAACTAATTCTTCGTTTCCTGGTCATTCTACATCAGCTTTTACGATTTTTACATTTTTTCACTCATTGTCGGCTGCCAATTCTTCCATTACAGGTCAAAGCATCCTACATGGTCCACACCATTCTGCCCAAAAATCTAAAATTACAACTCAATCAAAATCCATAATTTCTGATTTGAATTGGTCATTTCACTCTAAATGTATTACTCACATGGTTATAAAAATTTATGAAATAAATTTTTTTAGCTGATAGCTAATGGCTCATAGCCATACATAATAATATAAACAAAGAATTCCTTTGCTATTAGCTATCGGCTAACAGCTATTAGCTAATATTTGGTATTCAATTAACATATTTTTCTGCCTGTAATCCAGCCATGGCTCATGTCCCTGCTGATGTAATTGCTTGACGGAATTCTGGATCCTGCACATCTCATGCTGCAAAAACTCATGGAACAGATGTCTCTGTACTTCCTGGTTTTGTCTTTATATGCCCTGATTCCAATAATTCAAGCTGTCAGTCCAAAAATTCTGTATTTGGAGTATGTCATATAGCATAAAATAATCATTGGCACTCTAATACTGAAGTTTCATTTGTTTTGTTGTTTATAATTTCCAATCCTGTCATACTATCTTCTCAGAGAACTTTTTTTGCTTCTGTATTGTACATAATCTCTATTTTTGGCTCTTGTAATACTCTTTCATGTATTACTTTTGAACAGCGGAGTACATCTCTTCTGACCAAAATCGTCACCTTTGAAGCGAATTTTGTCATGTACAAAGAGTCTTCCATAGCTACATTTCATCATCAAATTACGACAATATGCTTGTCACGGAATATCGGTAATCCTCAGTCACAAACTGCACAACAAGAGATTCCTCTCTTCCAAAATCTCACTTCTCCTGGTATTCCCAATCTTTTTGGGGTTGCTCAGGTAGTCACGATGATAGATTTTGTCTCAATAATTTGATCTCAAACAAAAACTTTGAATGGTTTACTTGATAAATCTACTCTATCTACTGTCTTTGTCTCAATTCTTGCACCAAATTTGATTGCTTGCTGTCTCATACGATTTACCAATTCAAATCATCCAATTCCATCAGGAAATCATGGGAAGTTTTCTATATCTGTAGTCGTAGTCAGCTGTCATCCCGCTGGTAATCCTCAAGCCATAAATCATTCAAACATCAATGGCTGGAGCAATGCTCTACCAGTGTAAATCGCAGCTGTCCTTCATGCTGGTCATGATCATATAATAACCACATTTTCCATAGCACAAAAAATTAGGATTCTAAAAAATCTTTTTTGATATTAAACATCAGATATTTTTTTTCAATTTTTTGTTTTATTGAAAGACTTGACTTTTTTGTGAAAAAACATAAACATATACTACATAAACAAATAAAATTAACATAATTTCAAAATCTTACTGCCTATGAAACAGTATCTTGATTTGCTTCAAGCCATTTTGGATAATGGTGTGAGCACTGGCGATCGTACGGGAACTGGCACTTTTACACTTCCTGGATACCACTACACATGTGAGCTGTCCCAAGATGCGAATGGAGTAATCCATGATTTCCCACTTCTGACAACGAAGAAGATGAGTTTAAAATCAGTTTTCGAGGAACTCATCTGGAAACTCAATGGTGACACCAACATTCGTTGGCTCATCCAGCACGAAAACCATATTTGGACGGAGTGGCCATTCAAAAAATGGCTTCAACAAACCGGTCAAACCGGACTTCTCAACAACATGTGGAAAGATGACGAAAAGACCGACTACACTGACGAGTGGAAACAAAGGAAAAAAGAATTTGAACAACAAATTCTTACCAATGACACATTCTGCAAAAAATGGGGTGGCCTGGGAAGAACCTATGGCCATCAATTCCGTCGTTTTGGTGAAGTCTCGGTAAGTGACCTTGATCCAGAAATTCAAGAGGCACTCTACTATGGCATTGATGGACCGATCCCTCGTCCTTTAATCAAAGGGAAAGACCAACTCATGGATGCTATTGATTTAATCAAAAACAATCCTGAAAATCGTCGAATTATCATCAGTCTCTGGAATCCTCAAGATGTGAACAAAACATTGCTACCACCGTGTCCCTGCTTCTACCAGTTCTTCGCCAACGAACCTGGTATGTTGCACTTGAACATGTACCAACGGTCTTGCGACACATTCCTTGGTGTCCCGTATAATACAGCCCAAGATGCGCTATTCTTGTGTCTGATGGCACATGTGACTGGTCGCAAGCCTGGTCGCTTCAACCACTTCTTTGGTGATGCTCACATCTACCTGAATCACATTGACCAGGTGAAAGAGCAGATATCTCGCGAGCCTCACCAATTACCGTCAATCAAGCTGAACCCTGATGTGGAAAACATCTTGGATTTCACTTGGGATGACATCGAGTTGATTGGCTATGAGCACGATGAGAAAATCAAGGGTGCAGTATCAATCTAAATTCTAGAACCGACAAGCATGTCTTGCCGGTTTTTTATTTTTACACAAAAAAAGCATAGCTGAAAATCTTCAACTATGCTACATGCCAATACCAATCAGCACAACACCCAGCATTACTATTTGCATTCAACCTTTGGTATGTACTATTACTTTTTGGATATGCAAATATTTTTTCACAAGCATAACCTGCATCCTCCATCAATTTTTTCATATAATGTGCTCTGGCTTCACAACCATTTGTGGCATACTGAAATGTAAGACATGGACATTGTAAAATTGAATCACAATTAAGAGCTGCAAATTGATCAAAAAACTGATTAGCTTGACTTGATGACATTGTAGTACTAAGTGTTCTACTTTGTGAATTTGAACTTGGCATTGATTCTTTTATCAATTCCTGTGCTTTTTTTAGCTCATCTTCCAGAGGAACTTCAACTTTAATAATTGGGAAAGCCCTTAGTTCTTCATTATACTCACCAATTGTATACTTTAAAATATTAAACTCAGAACCATCACCTTTTATAAGATTGAAATATTCATCATGATTTTTTATATCCTTTGGTAAATAATACAAAGATGGCGATATGATATAAAATACAACCACATCACCATAACAGCGAAACTTCTCCTGTTCTTTTTTTAAAATTTTGAGAAGCGATTCAGAAAGACCTTCAGATTCTTCATCAAATTTAATATCATCCACAAAGTGGATGCTTTGTACATCTACCTCAGCATATTCTGGCAGTGGATACTCTACTTCTTGTAACGAATATTCTGTACAATCTTGTTGAAGAGTTTGTGATGCTTCAGTTTCAGTTTGCTTTTGACATTTCACAAATAAGCCACCAATCAAAACAATAGTGGCAATGGCAAAGACAAAAGTCATTACCAATGATTTATTTTTACTCTTTTTCATTGTGCTAAAAATTTTAAATTAAGGCATAATAGACAAAAAGGGTTGCTATGTGGACAAAAAGGTTGCTATTTTC
>CALCYP010000091.1 GCA_937906635.1 uncultured bacterium
GTTTGTTTTGGTTTTACACAAAAATCGATATTTCATGGAATATCTGTCGTATCAAAATTAGCAAAAAAATCTGCTCAGACTTTATTTTTTAATGCTTCTTCACGAATGTTGTTGTATTTCATGGGGCATAAATTTTATGATAAAAATATTTCAAAATTTGTAGTTTTATAATCCCGAGTTTAGAGACAAGCGAATAGTAGATGGGAAATAGAGGTCTTATTTGTAAATTATTCGAATATTTCGGTCAGTAATCTGAAGTTATATGTAAGGACCTTGAAATCATCTTCTATTTTAAGGTATCATTCTTTTTGCAATATGTCCAAATATCTATAGCTCAGAGCTCTACTCATTCAGACGTTTTCAATAAATTCTGCTACAGTAAATATAGGTTTTTTAAACAAAAAATCTAACATTTCTATAGATTTTTTTGAATTAATGACAGAGTTAATATTTTTTTTCATATTCTCATAAAGTCTTTGCATATTCTTTATCCTATCTATATTATGATGAACTTGACCAATTACACCATTTAAGAAATATTCAATCCGTCATTCTCGATTTAATTCATGGGTCACTTGTCTCAATGCTAATATATATCAATATTTGTCATACTCAAAATACTCACTCATATAAAAACTTGGATAGCTCAAAAGTCATTTTGAATATAAAAATAATGGGATTAAAAGTCTTCAAACTCTTCAATTTCAGTCTAAAAATGGATGGATACTCTCAAATTGAGAATGAATGATTGCTACTTGTACCAAAGGATCTTCATCATTATATTGGAAATAGTCTTCTAAGTTTTTCAAATATTTCTCAATTTTTTCTGGTGCTGGTGGCAAATATTCAGCAGTTTCTGGCTTAGATCAATACACTCATATCCAATTTTGTGTTTTTCTAAAATTTCATCTATCTTTATTTGATCACCTCACTCAATCCAAAAGAATTTTGTGGATTTCTTTTATGAGGGAAAGTGAGAGTTTTTCCTTTTGAATCTTTTCTGTAGCATATATCAGTGCCCTTTTGTAATTTACAACCTCTTGAATATCGGCAAAGTGTTTATTTTTCTCTTTCAAAGAATCTTGGTATCTGACTACTTCAAAAAAAGATGTCTGAGTTCACTCAATACGAGATGAAGATACAGATTCAGATGTGGTTAGTGTTCAAAGTAATATCTCAGGATTTGGGATACTTTGAATTAATCAATCATATTTCGCGAGTTCTCTATTTGCCAAAACTATAAGTTTACCCAATTTATCATACCTTATATGTTTTAATGGTAATATTGGAATTTTGAAATTTGGATGTTGCATTTAGTAAAAATCAAACATAAAACTACAACAATTATAACCATATCAAAAAATATTTCAACTTTTTGTTCACTTTTTTACAATTTATTGAACAAATTTTATTTTTTTGTTCACAATAGTAGACAAATTTTTAATTTTGTTCACTTTTGACTTATTTTATGAACAAATTAGTTTATGGTTATATATTTTTCGCCAAAAATTTTATTTTAATAATCTCAAATTTAAAGACTAAAGACTATCGACTAGTGACTTTCTTATATCAATTCACCTCAAATCTGGTAAAACATCATAATTATAAACACAGCTGCCAATAATCATTGGATCATTCGGAATTTCATTGTTATTGTCGCTTCGTGACTTCATCTTTTTTCAAACAAATGATGCAATGGTGCTACTTCAAATAATTTTTTGTGAAATACTTTTTTCCAAAATATCTGTAAAAAACTCGTACATAAATCAATTATGAATGGCAAAAATAGAATCAGAAATGGAATTATAATTCAGATCCTCATATTCAAAAGGTAAATTAATGCTGCAAGTAGTCATCACATAGCAAAAGCTCCACTATCTCACATAAAAATTTTTGCAGGGAAAATATTGAAAAACATAAACGATGCTAAAACCGCTCAAACAATTACGACAAATGTAGTCGCTATGTATGTCTGATTTACAAATGTAACCATAGCTAATACCAATAATTCTACTCATATCAATCATCATGCTAATCAATCAAGTCAGTCAGTGATATTGATAGCATTAACTATCGCGATTGTGAATACGAATGTGAGAATTGGTCGAAATATTCACAAGTGAATTTTTCATGCTATTGGTCGTAAATTTATATAATCAATTCAGAGTTTTGCATAAAACCACCGAGAAATCAAGCCAGAAAAGATAAACATCATAATCAACTTTGCTTTGGCACTGAGTCACTTTTTTGCTCCATATCATCTAATATTTAAGTAATCATCAAGCAATCCAATCAATCACATTCAAAAAAATCCAGCCAAAAGCACATAAGTTTCTTGTCTATTGATTAAACTGTTGTTTATCCATCATAGTTTTTGGACTAATAGCGATAACAAAACCATGATCAAAACAATTAGAATCAAAAGTCATCATCACATAGTAGGAGTTCATGCTTTGTGCTTGTGCATTTCAGAGAATATTACAGATTTTTCTCCTGTCACAGCTTCCTCGCGGATAGTCTTCCCAGCATGAATCTTTTTTAGGAATTTAATGTATAATGGATAAAGTAGCCATCCCAGTCAAAAAGCGACTAAGGCAAACAATATGATACTATTCAGTTTGGTAAACATGGAAAAATTTTATGGGTAAAGGTTACAACCCCCTCTGGCCTACGGCCACCTCCCCCTATCAGGGGAGAATTTTCCTCCCTGTTAGGGGAGGTGTCCCGATAAATCGGGACGAAGGGGTTGTTAAAAAGAACTACACTATCTCATATCCTCATGGAATATCTTTGATGGTGAATCACATCTCAGTAATTTTATTTCTTAATTCATCTGCTAGTGCGTAGTTTTTCTCAGTTTTTGCTTGCAAACGCTGCTGTGCTAATTCTCTGATTTCAGCTGGAATTTCTACAGTCTCCTCCTCTACTTTTTCAAACAAATCTAATTTCAAAAATACTTGATCCAATCGATGAATTACTCAAACAATTTCTGGTGTAGGTGTACGAACTCACGTATTGATTTCTGCCAAAAGTTTTGGAGTATTTAAATCATCACAGATTGCTCATACACATTTATCCAAAAATTCTTTTCATTCATCTGTCTTTAATTGGTCTTTTACTTTATTGTAATCTCAGAACAATTCTACATATTCTAAATTATTCAACTTTTTATTCAAATTCTTTCTCTGAGTTTGGGCTTGCTTCAATAAATCCATATTGAAATCCAAAAAGCTCCTATAATGAGCAGTCATATATAGCAATCTCAAATCTAATGCGCTAAATCACTCTTTTTGCAATCAGTCAACGGTAATAAGTCATCATGTTGATTTTGATAATTTCTTTCATCATAAATTTAGAAACTGATTGTGCATTCGGTATTTTACTCGAGGTTTTTCTCCAAATGTGCATTCACTTTGTGCAATTTCATTCGTATGATGGATAGGGATATGATCTACTCATCATGTGTGAATATCAAATTGATGTCACAAATATTTACTGGACATTGCACTACATTCTATATGTCGACCTGGAAATCAAATTCATCGTGGACTATCTCGTTCCATCTGCCTTTTTTCTCATTTTGGAGAAAATTTCCAAAGTGCAAAATCTGTGATATTCCTCTTGTTATCGTTTTGAATTCTGGCTCCAGCTTTTAGATTTTGCTTTTCTAAATTCGCCAATTCCCCATAATCTGCGACTTTTGATGTATCCATATAAATTCAGTCATCTGGAATTTCATAAGTATAACTTTTTTCTTGTAATATCTTTATCATGTCAATTTGATCTTGAATATGCTCGGTGGCTCTACACATTATGTCTGGTTTGTGGATATGTAAAGCATCCATATACTCATAAAATTTTGCAATATACATATCTGCTAATTCTCGTACTGTTTTATTTTCTCTTTTTGCTCACTTTTCCATCTTGTCTTCTCATTCATCTCCATCATCTGTCAAATGTCCCACATCAGTCAAATTCATGACATGTTTTGTCGGATATCACAGAATATTTCTGATAGTACATCACAATGTATCAGCAAAGACATAAGCTCTCATATTTCAGATATGTGGATTTCGGTAAACCGTAGGTCAACAAGTATAAATTCCTACAAAATCCTTTTTTCATTCATCCATGAGTGGGACGAATGTTTCTTTTTGATGTGTCATCGAGTTATAAACTTTGAACTCCATATGCAAACCTTAATTACAATAAAATACGATATAATTGATATTTATTTCAATATATATTTCAACAATAATTATTTTGTAAAATGTAAAGTACTATTTTGATGTAATAGTATGAAAATTTTGATTTTTTTTAGTTTTAAGAATACAATTAGTTGTTATAAAAAATTTTTAATTTATAAAAAAAGTAAAATGAATTTATTAAGTCATGAAACAATGGAAGTTTTGGTTGAATTTATTTGAACAATCTTTGCATATATTGGAATTGCTGTGATGGTTGTTTGATGAATAAAAGCAGTTTATCTTTTGGTTTATAGAGGGATAGTTGACCACAAAATTCCAATGTGAAAAATCCGCATCAAACTAGGTCATTATCTAGTTTTAGCTTTGGAATTTTTGGTAGCAAAAGACATCTTGGAATCTATCGTAAATCCAAGTTATCAAGAATTGATTACATTATGAGCTATCGTAACAATTAGGACAGTCCTTTCTTACTTCACAAACAAAGAAATTGCTGAAGTAAAGGAAGAAATGAAAGCTGATGAAGAAGCTGCAGAAGCAGAAGAAAAGCGTATGGCTGAAAAGATTAAAAATGTAAAAACAAAAAAATTTGCAAAAAAATAATAAACAATATTAGCCATTAACTATACAAAATTCTCCTCAATACAAAGGAGAATTTTTATTTTGAAAAACTGTATGAATAAGATCATACAGCTTGAACCGTCTTTTTTATTGATTTAGGCGTGGAGGGGTTCGAACCCTCGACCTTATCCTTAAGAGGGATCTGCTCTAGCCAACTGAGCTACA
>CALCYP010000092.1 GCA_937906635.1 uncultured bacterium
GCTCGGCTTCAGCAGAGAAGAATCTATAAATGTGAATTTAGATTCTTCAGTCGTTCCACTCCTTCAGAATGACGAGGGAATGGATTTCTCACTGCATACCGCATAGCGACATAAATTCGAAATGACGAGGGAAAGGTGTCATTTCGAGGAGTGAAACGACGAGAAATCCAAAAAAAATCCTCTGTCACTTTGTGATATCCCCTTTAAAAAGGGGAATATCTATGTGATGGATTTCTATCCCGCAATATTGCGGAATCGAAATGATGTGATCAGAAATAAATCTTACTTTCCTTCTGAGAAATAGTTAGAAAAATTTGACAGAAAAAATTTTTTGAGTATAATATACTGGCTAATAGCTTATAGCTAATAGCTGATAGTCTCTTTTTTGCTATTGGTCATTCGTTATGTGCTATCAGCTAAAAAATTTATAAAATAAAATTTTTTTATGTGAGAAGTGACTCCTGAACTGCAGAAAAAAATACATAGATTGATGTATTTAAAGTATAGAAAGCATAAAAAAATTGCTAATTTTTCATTGGCTTGTATATTTTTGTATTCTATATTAGTCTTTTTGGTATTGACCAAATTTTGTACTATTGAATTTGAAATAAGTGAATTTTCAAGAATTTGTTTAATTGTGTTTGCTGTTTTGTTATTGATTTTTTTTTGAATGCATTGTCTTGATGCTGCAACTAAAGTGTTAATGTATACATGATATACAGGAGCAGGGGAAAAGTCATTACTTTCAGTAAAAAATATTTTTGCATTTTCGTTTGTTTTTTGAGTTGCTATGGTCATTTTTTTTATTCTTTTTTATAGAGAGTCTACACTATATCTGTTTTTATTGTTTTTGTGTATGTCGGTCTGCTTTCTTATATTATGTTTTTTAGACAAAAAGGAAATAAATAGGAACAATATTTTGTTAATTTATTTTATCTTTTATTTCATCTTTTTGTGGCCTGTTTTGGAGACTTCGATCGATTGAATTCCGTTTATCGCGAAAATAGGAAAGATAATATTTTCTCTATCACCTTTTCTTCTTTTATTGTTTCGTAGTTCGCTGACTGATTTTTTGTGATCTGGTTATCTGATTCGTAGATGGTTCAAGATAAAAGATTCCCAAGTGCGGAACTGTCCATGATGTCATTGATATATCATGAAAAACCCTATAAGATATTGTCCGCATTGTGGTTGCGATACTTGGGCGATGGATACATGATCTTTTGTCCATATTTGTAAAAATTGTGGGAATTTCATAAAAATTAAGGAACTAGATTTTCCAAATTTTTGTCCACATTGTGGATTGTGATTCCGTTACAAATCACATTGAAAAAGATAATTATTTTACATTCTTACCATATTTCATTCTATTTCTGCGAAATTTGTCATGGTAGAGCAAATTTCGATTTCTCAATCCTGTCATCATATTCGAGCAACTCTGCTGCAAAAGCGATATTCTTGAGTATCTATATTTGATATGTTGTTATTTTGTATTATTTGTCATCATGTCGTATTTTGGCTCATATCATAGATTCACTGTCATTCTATCATTCTATAAAATCTTCAATACTTGCTTTCATCGTTTCATGCTGAATGTCATTGTGGACATGGTACTCGAACTCAACTGTTTAAACATACAGCATATTGGTCTTGTATTATCTCAGAACAATCTGTGCTACTACATGTTTGAATTCCTTTAGGGTCAGTAATAGTGCCAGTACTAATGTAGTAAAATCAGCTGGACATGATGGCACTATTATTGTTTATATCACAAGATGAAAAATTTGACAATGCCAATCGGCATGAGTTTAATTTAGTTTTTTCATGATCTGTTCAATAATAATATTTCAAAAAATTTGTATTTCTTAATTGATATACTAATTCTACTCATTCTGTGGCGAGTTGATTTGCTATTACACTCTGGCTTACTCTTTGATTTACTAATTTTGCGTGTCTGATAGCGTCAGATATTGTAAAAAGTCATACAGCAATCAATATTGATATGATAAGTATTTCTACCATTGTAAATGCTTTTATTTTTTTCATTGTATTTTTAAATTGAAAATAAATATATTATTTATATAAGTATTCAGAATAATATTTCAATTATTTCTTTAAATTTTCTTATGACAGATAAATTATACATATATTGTATGCTTTGAGTCGTTGCGATCTTTTGTGTGCTCGCTTTTTCATTGAAATTGGAAAAAATGGTCCAAATAATAATATGAAATTATATTTTGTGATTGTTGTTTTTTTCATTATGATTTTGTATGGATTTAGCATTAGTAGGCGAAGAACTTAGTTCGGTACAATCATTTTTGGCTGAATCAAAATCTCGGATTTTGCTTATATTATATTGAATATTTTTCTTTTTCTTTGTATATCGTAGGTCAAAAATTCGTATAGATTTTTCCAGCGATCCCTTGATTTACAAGCCATTGTATCTGGCTTTTGTACCTCTGACTGTGATTAGCATGCTTGTCACGATTTGATTTATTGGTCTTTGAACAAATGCTTTTTCATTGAGTGTGTTAAATTCTATTTCTGAATATACTCAAAATATTTATTTACAAAAACTCATATTAAATTTTCCGTATATTATTTGTGGATATTGTTTCCTTTCATTATTGGCAATTACGGATTTGAAATTAAAAGTGAATGTCTCGGTTTCATGAGGGGAGTAGTGTGGATCTTTAAGAGTCGTCGCTTTGCGACTGAGTACCAATGGTTAAAACCATGGGTTAGACAAGGAATCGTCGCTTTGCGACTATGTAGATTCTTTCTGTCTTTTATCACCTATGACTAAAGTCATAGGTTAGATAAGGAGTCGTCGCTTTGCGACTATGTACCCATGGTTAAAACCATGGGTTAGATAAGGAATCGTCGCTTTGCGACTATGTAGATTCTTTCTGTCTTTTATCACTATGACTAAAGTCATAGGTTAGATAGGGAGTCGTCGCTTTGCGACTATGATGCTTCTTGTAGCTTTGACCTATGACTAAAGTAAAGTGGGGACGAGAGCGATCCACATGGGTGAACCGGATCGTCCCGACATGTCCTCCGGTACACCGAGAATCCTCGCGAAGCGGGAGAGGATCCTCGCTTCGCGGGAAGAAATCCATAGGAATTCCCCGGCTTCGTTCTTGAGTGGACCCCGGGGTTTCAGCGAAGCGGAAACTAACCACGGGTCAGAAAGGGAATCAGGATCGAAATGACGTGGTCAGAAAAAATGAGTCCCGGAGGGACGGAATATCAAATAGCTGAGGGTGAAACCCTCAGCGAGGAATGTGGAATATGAAAAAAATCCCGAAGGGATGATTCTATTATACAGATATAAATATAATAAAGATTCGTCGCTTCGCGACTTTATGTTTCTGGATATTTGTACCCAACGACTAAAGTCGT
>CALCYP010000093.1 GCA_937906635.1 uncultured bacterium
TATCGAGATTATTGTACAATACTCCAGATTGAGAATATGAATGAACGAGTGAATATTACACAAATCATATGAATAAACTTAGTCAAGAAAAAATAATCACAGTGACAGATCAGACAATGAAAGAGCTTCGTGGATATGTAATGCTGATGCTCATGAGGAGCGCGAAATAGATTTAGCGAATAGCTGATAGCTAATAGCTGATAGCTAATATCAAAAAATCCCCATCCTGCGATTCTGAGTGACGGGGATTTTTTTGGTAAACAAATTTGTCCCCCTTTTTAAATTAGGAGGAAAATCATCTAAAAGTTTTGCCACTTTTGTAGGGGCTCCCCGCAAGACTGTGGGAGAAGCCCACCCCTTGTCATTCCAAACGCAGAAATACCTGGGTCTCCTCAAGTGGAATAATCAACCTCCACCACCCATCCTTATGAAGATCCACCTACTAGCAATTTAGTTTGTATAGCATGGTGAGTACTGATGTTGATAGATGATTGGAAACTTTGAAAATTAGAAAATCGAACCACAAAAAAGTAAGTATGAAAAAATAAATATTCACAAGAAAATCTTGTTTTTCTTATTAAGTTCAATATTCTAATAAAAAGATATCAAAAATATCAATTTTTTATTGTTATTCTCAGAAAATGTACTTGAAAACTATCTGATTGGAAATTCATATAAAATTAGCAAGTCCGAACAAGATTTTTTGCCAATGTAAAAATGAACAAAATTTTGATACATTGATACCAAATACAAATATTTGTCCAGTTTGTACTGGGCAACCTGGTGCCTTGCCTACACTAAGTAAGGAGGTTTTGGAATTGTCTTTGAAACTATGAAAAGCTCTAAATTGTCATATAAATCGTAGATCACATTTTGATAGGAAATCGTATTTCTATACCGATTTACCAATGTGATACCAGATTACTCAACAATATGAACCTACAAATGTGGATTGAAAAGTTAATTTTTTTGTAAATAATTATGAAGAGGAAAGAACTGTAAGAATTGAAAATGCTCATATGGAATGTGATACGGCCAAAATGATTCATAATGGATGAGCCGCTTTGGTAGATTTCAATCGTGCTGGCACACCACTTTTGGAAATCGTAACAGGACCGGATTTTCAAAATGAAGAAGAAGTAATAGAATTTCTCAAAGAATTGCAAAGAATTGCAAGATATAATCATATCTCTGATGCAGATATGGATAAATGACAAATGAGAGTGGATGTGAATATATCTCTCAGAAAAGATGAAAATTCGCCATATGGAAAGAGGACAGAATTAAAATGAGTAAACTCATTTGGTATGATTAGGAGATGAATTGCTTATGAATATGATAGGCAAAGCAAGCTTTTGGATGAATGAAAGGAAAATGAACAGCAAACAAGGATGTGGAATGATACTGAATGAGTTAGTAAATTGATGAGATCAAAAGAAGATGCTTTGGACTACAGATATTTCCCAGAGCCTGATATGCCAGAATTGATCCTTACAGATGAACAAATGAGTCGGTTAGATCAGCAAGAGCTAGTAATTCCGCACCAAATAATCAAAAAATTCAAACAAGAATATTGATTCAACAAAGAATATATCAATTGACTAATTAACGATCAAGAAGTACTAAATTATTTCATGAGTCTTGTTGATTTATGATTGGATCCAAAAATCACAGCAAAGTGGATTGTCTGACCAATTGCAGCTTATATGAAAGAAAATTTTGTTTGAATCAACGAATTGAAATTTGATAAAGAAAAATTTATAGAGTTTTTGAATGTTGCTATTGAGTGAAAAATCATGGACAATCAACTCAAGGTTGTGATGGATGAGATGCTCATTACATGAAAAACAGCCAAAAAAATAATAGATGAAAAGTGATTTAGTACACAAGGAATGGACGACAGTGAATTAGAAAATATAGTACAATCTGTGATAAATGAAAATCAAGCTATAGTTGAGCAGTACAAATGATGAAAAACAACGACATTGGGATTTTTTGTATGACAAGTGATGAAAAAGACAGCATGAAAAGCAAATCCAAAAGATGTTTGAGAAATAATAACAAAAATGTTGAGCTAAACTATGATTTTACGATATCTGCAAATTTGAGATTTACGACTTTGGATAAATCTTTCGTAGAAAGTTCGACCTGATATCATACTTTCCCACCACTAAAAATGATTGAATCTAAATTTTGGGCAAAGGAGTGGATTATAGTCGGAAAAACTTTTTTCATTCAAATTGGAGAACACCCACCATGAATATATCAAGTCAAAGCTAATAATTCTTTTTGTGGAATCATTTCAATATATTTTTCATTCACTACATTTGCACATTTTTTCAAATCTAATTCTTTGGCTACTGGAACCATGAATACATAGTGCTGTCATGATTTTCAAACTGTCACCAATGTTTTGAAGACAGTATTTTCATCTTCGTTCAAAATTTTTGCTATTTCTACTCAATTTGTAGCATTTGTATCTCAGTAAAAATATTCTTTAAATTCAATCTTTTTCTGTTGTAGTATTCTCATTACATTCGTTTTATCCATGAAAGAAGTTTTTAGATAAATATATTATGAATATAGGGATATATAAAAGATTTTCAAATTAAAAAAATTTTCACGTTGTTTGTGAATTTGCTCAAATGGTGGGTGATATAGGACTCGAATTTACCCCGATTCTCGGGGCCTATGACCCCCAGCTTGTAACCCCGCAATGCTGCGTGGCTAGCCAACTGAAATGACAAAAAAAATGAGAATTAGATTCCCATTTCAAATATGATGTTTTTGCTCAAATGGTGGGTGATATAGGACTCGAACCTATGACCCCCTGCTTGTAAGGCAGATGCTCTAGCCAACTGAGCTAATCACCCATACAAGCAAAAACAAATTTAGTCCCACGGGGAATCGAACCCCGATTGGCGGATTGAAAGTCCGCTGTCCTAACCGTTAGACGATGAGACCATGTCTTTTCGGACTTTAAATCGTGAATTTTATTATTTTAATGGCGGGACGAATGGGACTCGAACCCATGACCTCCTGCGTGACAGGCAGGCGTTCTAGCCGGCTGAACTACCGCCCCATAGCCATAAAATAATTCCTTAATGGAGCCAGCAATCAGACTTGAACTGATAACCTACCGCTTACAAGGCGGTTGCTCTACCGATTGAGCTATGCTGGCAAATAATCTTTTTGAGAGATTACTTTTTGTTTGCTTTGTCAAACATTACTGCAATGTTGTGCTTTTTCCTTCCTCAATTTTTCTTTTTCAAGATACCAACTTTAACACATTTATCTATATATTTATAGATGGTGCTAACTTGTTCTTTTGTGACAGGCTCTCCTTTTTCTATTGCTTTTCTGAATTTTTTGATTGCCATCTTCATTCTCAATTTAAAGTCAAAATTTCTCTGACGTAATTTCAAAGATCTTCTTACTGCTTTCTTTGCTGATTGTGTAATTGGCATTCGAATTCAAAATAAATATTAAAAGGAATTTATTAAACTCTCCGGGAGAGGGGCTCGAACCCACGACCCAATGATTAACAGTCATTTGCTCTACCGACTGAGCTATCCCGGAATGTGTAACAAAGGGATATATACTGATTCAAAAACATATTTCAAGACTTTTTTGCACTTTTTTTACAGCATTTTGTCTCAAAATAATTTACCGAGAACAGGACTCGAACCTGCACACCTCACGGCACCTGGTTCTAAGCCAGGCGTGTCTACCAATTCCACCATCTCGGCATGTATTTTCAGGAGCTAGGATTCGAACCTAGTACCTTCTGATTCAGAGTCAGACGTTCTACCAAGTGAACTACTCCTGATTAGAATCGAATCTTTTCGTAATCCTTGGTTGCGGGGGATGGAGTTGGACCACCTATCTTCGGGTTATGAGCCCGACGAGATACCGTTTCTCTACCCCGCATCGAAATTTGGGAAACCAGGATTCGAACCTGGACTGACGGAGTCAAAGTCCGCTGTCCTACCGTTAGACGATTTCCCAATATTTTTGTATTTTGCAACAAAAACGTCCATAAAACAATGGACACTATTCAATATAAGAATTTTTAGATAAATTTCAAGATGAAATTTTTGGAAAATTTGTTTTTCAAAAGAGCCAAATGAAAAACATCCGGCTCAAAACACATAAAATCAAATTAACTTAAATCACATAACTAAATGCAATTCTTTTTTCTTCGTCTGAAATCGCGATTTCTCGCATTTTTTCAACAATTTTTTGTCGATACTCTCTTTTCACAATCCCCAAAAGGGATTGTAGTTCTTTTATCGTTTTAGCATGTCTGATAAGTTCCTCAGACCAAGCCATCCTATCATCGTAACCAAGAGAATAAAAATACTTGGTTGCTTCAGCAAACGATGATACACTAGATTTGAGATATGCTTTTGCGACTACATTTTCGACTTCACTTAATTTTTGTTCTTTCAGAACTAAAAACCATTCAGCGAAGCCAAAGAATTTTTTTGCAAGATTTTCATCTGCACGGAAAACGCTTACCAGTAAATAGCTATTGTGCCGAATTTGTTCAAAAGTATCAGCACATGGATTTGCTAGGAAATTTTCTAATGCATTGTACATAAATCCTCCTTTCTTATTATTTTTATTTTTGTACAGATATTATACATATAAGATATAAATTTTCAACGAAAATATGATAAAAATTTGTCGAGGTGGCTGGGATGATTACCATCCTTGGTAAGACCAATTATCAAAGATTTTTTGGAGAATAATCTCAAACTCACTTTACACCCAAAAAAAATTTATCTACAAAATGTAAATCATTGAGTACAATTTTTATGAGCATTTATAAAACCATACCGTATCTATCGTTCAAAGAGAAGTGTAAAAAATTTTTATAAGATGATGAAAGAATGCAATAATACTCCATGAGATTCGTCATTAAATTCATATCTCTGATTGTTTAAACATTATAACCAATATCAATTAGTCCAAAAGATAATAAAAGATTTAAAATTTGATAATCTAAAAAAAATATCAAAAATGGTAAAGTATTATTGTCAGAAATAGAAAAACTTGTTTTATTACCGAGTGAAATTACCTCAAATTGATAATTTTTTTTATTTTATAAAACTTGTTTTTTCTATCTTATTAATTATAAGTTTAGCATAAAAAAATCACAATTATTAATTTTTAATTATTAATTCTTAATTGTTCTATGAATTGAAATATAGTTTTGGTCTGAGCCGGTTGAAGTGGAATGTCTGCAGTGGCAGGAATACTTTTTGAATTATGATACGAAAAAGAATTAATATGTCTGGATTGAAATCAAAGTGAATTGACCGATAAATTAGGAAAAAAAGGAATCAAAGTATTGATATGAGAAAATAAATACAAAGTCTGACTTTTTGATCATGTAATTTATTCTGAAGCTTGTGTAAATTCTCCTGAAGTCATTGCCGCCAAAAGCTATGAAAGGACACCAAAACAAAGCAGATTTATCTGAAATTATTTTCAATTTTTGTGAGAAATCAGTAAATATTTCACTACTATCGGGATAGCTGGGACAAATGGGAAAAGTAGTACTACATCAATGTTAATCTATACTGCGAAAAAGTATTTAAAAAATTTATGACTTTGAATCGTATGAGCATTGGTGCCTGATTTGGACTGAAATAATTATTATTTGAATCAAAATAAAAAAGATGAAATAAAAAATATTTTCGATCACATATTCACCTGAAAATGATTGGACTACAATTTGATTAAAAAAAATTATTTCATCATAGAATCTTGTGAATACAAAAGACATTTTTTGATGCTGGATACTGATTATGGAGCTATAACCAATATTGAATTGGATCATACTGACTACTACAAAGATTTGAATGACTACTCCTCTGCTTTTGCTGAATGGACTAATAAAATTAAACATAGTGTAATTTCCACTGAAAATTTGAATATCCCTTGAATCAAACAAATCTGAACTACTCACTTCAATTTCAAAAAAATTTTTTGAGAGCACAATGACAAAAATGGTTCAATAGTTTTTGAATTGATTAAAAAATTAAACCCAAATATTGGTGACAAAGAATTAAAAGAATTAAAAGAATCAATTGAAAATTTTGGGTGACTTCGGAGGAGGATGGAATATCTCAGGACAACTGAAAAATGAGCAATGCTTTTTTCAGATTACTGACATATGGCAAGTTCTATCAAATTGTGCCACCAAGCTCTGAGACAGCATTTCCCAGACAGAAAATTGACCGCAATATTTCAGCCACATCAGGTAAACAGAGTCCTCAGAGAATGGAATGAATTTTGAGAAGTTTTGAAAAATTTTGATCATATCTATATCTTCAATATTTATGCAGCCAGAGAAAATTTAGATGAACAATTGGAAAATTTCAAACATTTAAATATCCAAAATGCAAATAGTGTGACAGAATTATGAAATATTTTTGCCAAAAATTGTAACTGAAAATATATTACTGAAATTTCAGATGTACAAAAGATTATCAATAATGCTTGAAAAAACGACATTATCACAATTTTCACAGCGTGAGATTTAGATTATTTGATTAGATAATTTTTCACCAACTTAATTTTGTTGATTTTTAATCCAAAAATATTATTAATAAATGATAATATGTTTATTATTATAAAATTTCATATGAAACAAAAAATCATAATTACCACAATATTGAGCTGAATGATAGCTTTAACTTGATGCTCACTGATACCACAGACAGAAAATTGACAAAACGAGACACCAAATCCAGCATCAGTTTTTTGTGAAGAAAATGGCGGGACTTTAGAAATTATCCCAGATGAATGATGAACAAGATGAAACTGTAATTTTGATGATGGAAGTTTTTGCGAGGAACGAGCATATTATCACGGAGAGTGTAGCCCTGGTCGATGAGATGGAAATACAATAGAAATAGAAGAGATCCAAGAAGTTCAAAATGATGAAAATATATCACAAGAAGAAAAAGAAGAAATCTCCAATTTAATTGAAGAGATACAAGAACACGATGAAACCGTGCAAATAGACGAAAGCATAGTAGACGACACTCTAAAAAGATATTGAACTTCATGAGAAAATCTCGAAGAAAGTGATATTGATTTAATGAATGAAATTATTGATATGGTAACTCAAAGCTAAATTTTATATCCAAAATAAAAAATGAAAACATTTTTCCAGATAATTACATGATTCTTTTTCTTTTTGAGCATCATAGTTTGATTATTCTTTTTGAGATGAGATGTGATTTTTTCAGCACAAGCATTTAAAATAATAAAAATGATTTTGATACCTGGATATTTGATACTTACATGATTAATGGTTTGATATTTGGTTGCAAATATCCGATCCAGACAAAATAACAATGAAGAAAGAGTTTACTCAAAATCATTTTTAATATGAATAATAAGTTGAGTAATTTTAGCACTTGTGTATATGGTAATATAATGTACAAAAAAATAATTTTTATAACATTAATTTTTTCTGTATTCTTTTTGTATTGATGTAGCGAAAATGAATGATTTCAATATGATTTTGATAATTTTTATGGTGAATTTGATACAGAAAACGATTTCGAAATAAACAAAACTGAATTAAACTGACTATGATATAATCTAATAAAAAATGACATTATCAAAATATATAAACAAAAAAATCCAGAATGATTTACAGAATCAATAATAATAAGTAAAAAAAACAGCGATAAAGATCTAGAAAGCTATGCAAAAGAGAATATTGAAAATGTAGATATTTCCGGATTAAAAGTAACTAAATGAAAAGATCTCGAAATCGAATGCGACGGACAATCCTTTGATTTAATCTATTTTCAATGAAAGTATAACATGAATCAATATAATATATACATGACAAATGGGTTTTTGAAAGTATGAGCATGAATATATACGATATCATATGCCACATTGGATGAAAAAAGTCGTAATAACTTTTCTTCAAGTTTTAAAACTATAAAATGTAAATAATTTTATCTATTCAATATAAACATGACTGATTTAAAACCAGAATTAACCGATAAACCTGAACAAACTTCTGGATGAGAAATTTTTGGAAAAATACTCATAGGTATTGTCGTATGATTTATAATTTCGTTATTGTTATTTATGATTTTGACAGCTATTTGATGAACTATCACTTGAAATGTAGATTCTTGATCATCGAGCCCAATTTTACCACTACTACTTATAGTATCTTGATTTTTAGCATCATTTGTATGAAATCTATGAGTCGCTGGATTGTATAGTTTATTTTTTAGCAAGTCATACCACAATATGAATAAGACTATAGGTATCTTGTTACTGACAAACTGATTACTTTTTGTCTTTTTATTACCAATCTATATCATATTCAATAAAAACATAAATACATTATTTATGATACTATGATTTCACATAATCATAGCCACATTTTTGTCATCACAGCAAATGGAAAACATGAAAAATCCAAACTATAGTGCATCTTCCTTAGTTTGAAATACTTTTAGTTTAGCGCTTGCAATGCTAATTTATTGAATCATATGGAAAACTGCTACTGCTTGAGAATTTCAAAATCAACTATATTTGTCGTTATTAATTCCACCTATTTTAGGATTCTGAATAATCCCTCTTTGATTATGATTATGGGAAGCTATATACTACAAATTATTTGAAATATGAAATAATCCTTTTTATGCAGAATCTAAATGAGAGTTAAATAAAAAAGAGATGGATTACTTGCAAAAAGAAGAAAAATTAAACGAAATTGATGAAGATATAAATATTGACCTATAATTTATCAAATAACAATACATCGTGAAACTAAAATTAACATTTTATAATACCACAGCTATTACAAAGATTATACTTTGAGCAATAATATTACTAATCACCTATACTTCAATAAATGTATATGAAGATCCGATTATTGCCATAAGTTTATGATTTTTGTGAATATTCATATTAGCACGATGAGTGAGCTTTTTCTTGTTTTTATTTGAACAAAAATTATTTCACAAATTAAAATCAGAAGACAACGCAAAAAAAGATAGTTATAAATTATCATTATTATTCTGAATCTTTTGTATTATAAATGTACTATTAATCTTGTGATCACACCGGAATAAATTAATTTGAATAATATTATTGATTGTTTTTATTTTAATGCAAATATTCTTATTTGAAAGAAATGACTGAAACTGAACTAACTAATGAAGTCATAGACTGCCTAAAGACTGTATATGATCCAGAATTTCCAATGGTGGACTTGTATACATTATGATTGATATATGATGTCAAAGTAAATGAACCTCAAAAAAAAGTAGATATACTCATGACTTATACGACAATATCATGTCCATTAGGAGATATGCTACAACAGCTTTGTAAAAATGCAATTTTGGACAAACTTCCAGATTTTGAGGTAAATATTGAAATAACATTTGAGCCAATGCGAAGTACAGATATGATAAAAGACAAAGATATCCAAAAATTTTTTAATATTTAATTGTAAATGATGATGTTATTTTTGAATATATCGACAGACAATATGGTTTTGGAGATTGAATGAGAAAAAATACTTTTAAACCGTAATGATATAGAAAACACACTGTGACAAAAACTCGTGCAAATATATAGACAATATAATTTTGATAAAGTTTTTATTTTGAATTGACCAGGTGGATTTACAAATTTGAGAGTCGGGACCTTGACTGTAAATTTATTAAATTCATTGGAAAATGGAAAAATAGATGCCTACTCTATCACAAAAGTTGATTTTTTCAAACATTTTGTAAATAAATGAATTTTGCCAAATAAAGGAATAATCTATATCTGACAGAGAAAAAATGTTTGGTTGTATGACTTCACAAAATGAGATTATGAAACAATAAAAAAAGATGAAATAAATTATGATGATGAATTATTTTTTGATTTAGTACATGAAGATTGATATTTTGAAACTGAAACTATTGATATAAATTGTGAAGATGAAAATATCATTTTGAAATATAAATGACAAGAATATAAAACAAGTATCGAAGAATTATGACTAAAAGCAGAAAAACTTGTTGATGCAAAATATTTTATCAAACCAATAATGTGAAAAGAATGACAATAAAACCTCAAAACATCTTGTGAATTGATCGATGAAGTAAATACATCGGAGTCGCTTATGCTCCATTTGATCAAGATATCACATTTCCAATAGGATATTTATTAAACGACAAAATGGTATATTTCAATCTATGAGATATCATCCAGAGACACAATATCAGGAAAATTGTCATATGATTTCCTCATACACAAAAAGATACTCAAGAAAAAATATTGGATTTCATCAAGCACTTGGAGATGATTATTGATACAGAAAAAATCTCAATTGAAACAATCCAAGAGGACTACACTAGTGTCCAAGCATGAGAAATCGTTTCAAATTTCAAAAAAAATGTAGCTGAAGATACAGTCAGTGCTATGCTAATTTTGGATAGATGGAAAGAAGAGAATAAAGATTAATTTGAAAGATTCTCAAGTATTTTCTGCCTCATATCATAATACTCACCATCAGGGTGTGTCTTATCTGGTGTCGCATATCGTACATTTCAAATATCTATACTTGCATAGTCTATTACTGGCCAATTTTTTTCTTTTCATAAAGCTCTAATTTTTTGATTAAACTCTACTAATGGATACTCTTTTCATAGGTGTCAAACACTGTGTTCTTTTTTCGTTTCTCATATACAAGTACATAATACTGGCTGCACTCATATACTTTGCAAATATTCTCACATAAGTTTTATATCATTGTATGCATTATCTACAGCCGTTTGTGAGCTTGCAGCTTCATTTCATCAAAAATAAAACATAAAACTTTTTATTCAATTATCATCACAATATTTTTTTAATTTTCCCTCATCCAATACTCATTTTTCTCATTCTTTCCAAAACCGCTCATTGCTTCTAGTTGTAGCTGAAACTATTCAATTCATGTTTTTAAACACATTTCCAGCAAATCATTGCATCATTGATGAGCCAATTCATCAAACTTGAGCAGGAGATTCAGCTTCTAATTTCGGTCATTGCAATATGTCTGTATTGTCTATATAGTCTTGCCTATTTGTAAGATAAAATTTATTTTTTTCATTAAATTTTGGCTCTACCACCATATTTTCAGCGATTACAGGTTCTTCATTTTCTTCATTAAGATCTTGATTTCAGCCTTCATTTTCAACTATTTGTACATTGTTTCATTGTAAATTTTCAGAAATTGGATCATCTGAATCATTTTGTTCTTCAGACTTTCAAATATCACTTTCCTGTCATCTAACAAAATTTGGCAAAATTTTATCCATTTCTTCCATTTTTTCTTTATTTTTTACCAAATCCCAAACTTCTTTTTTATCTTTTTCATCATATCATCTCCTTTTCATTTCTTCATCTGGTGATTTATATTTTCACCTATATATTTCCAAAGCAAATAATTCTTCTTCGGTATAAGATGTTGATTCTATGCTATCTTCTGTTTCAATTATCTCTCTTTTTTCATCATCTTTTTTATCGTTTTTATCTTTTTCCTCATTAGCTACTTCATCATCTCAATTTTTTACATTTCATACTAAATCTAACAGCTTCTGAATAGTCTTTTTCCCTGGCACTCAATCTTTTCTTAATCCGTTTTCTCCTTGAAACCTTTTAATAGCTTTTTCAGTATCTGACTCTTGTCATGAGGATTTTTTCAATAATCAATCAATGTTTCATACTTCATATCATTTTGATTCTAAAAGTATTTGTACAGCCATCACTACAGCCGAATTAATTTGAAAATCATCTCTTTGTATACAGGATCAAAGATATTGCTTTACAAGATCCATATGATATTCCACCTTTTCTCATTTTTTCTCAAAAAAATTTTTCTTTATCTGATCTGCTTGTACATCTTTTTGTAAATCAGTTAATTCTCTTTGTATTTGCTTTTTTACCCAAGCTAACTCTTCAGAAACATTATCTAAAGAAGATTCAAAATTTCAATCTTTGTTTGTAATTCATCCCGGCATTTTTATTTTTATTAATAGATAAAGGTCAGCCATCGGCAGTCGACTGTCTGCTGTCTTTTGTCTTCGGTCGTCGATCTTTTGCCTACAGTCTGCTGTCTTCAGCTAATTTTCTGCCGACTGCTGACCGCCGACTGTTGACTATTGTCTGCTGACTAATAACTATCGACTGAATATTATTATAATTAAAAAAATTTTTCTGTCAAATTTTGAAAGACTTTTTACAAAAAAAACCTCAAGATTTCTCTCAAGGTTTTCATTTGCTATCAGCTATTAGCTACTAGCTATTTGCTAAATTTAATTAACTAGCTTCTCCTGTAAGTGTATTTACTACCACTGTATCTCATTCATTTTTGTGTAAAGGAACTTGAACTTCCAATCCTGTTTCAATTGTCGCTGGTTTCGTTCAAGCTTGTTGTCTATTTCATTTTACACCAGGCATAGTAGATGTAATTACATAGGTTACAGTTGGAGGTAAAATAACTCATAACACTTCTCCCTTGAATATGGTGAGATATACATCTAAATTTTCTTTCAGATAATCAACTACATCATCGATCTTTTCTCTATCTAAATCATACATTTCTCATGTATCATTTTCCATGAATGTGTATGTATCTCATGCTGAATAAAGATATACTGCAGCCTTATTTTGGACTTCAGCCTGTTCCAAAACTGTACCTGCATTACATGTAAAAATTGTTGTTTTACCAGAAACGATGTCTTTTAACTTGTATGTATCTGTAGCTCCTCATCTACCCATATGAGTATGAGCTGTCTCAACAACTCTTGCTAATTTACCATCTATTTCCAAGATCATTCATTTCTTTACTTTAGATGTATCTACTTTTACCATTTTAAAAAAATTTAATATATAAAAAACATACAGCAACATTATATAATAATTCTCGACAAAATAGCAAGAAAATTTTAATAATAATGTCATTCTGAGCGATAGCACCGTGCTCGGCTTCAGCAGAGAAGAATCTATTCACATTTATTAGATTTTTCGTAGTTACACTCCTCACAATGACACCTAATATCTAAAATCTAACGACTGCCGACTGTTGACCGCCGACCACCGACTACTGACTACTGACTGTTGACCGCTGACTGCCGACTAACATCTAATCAATTAAACTAACTTTGATATCTCAAATTTTATTATTTTTAACAGAAAGGACTCTGAGTAACAAATATTGGTCTTCTTTTTCATCGATGTCAAATTTCTGTATATTTATTTTGATTTCATCTCATTTCCTTGGGAAATTTTCAAAATAGCTCATCACATAATATCACAATGTTTCACCTGTAAACTCTGCTTCATCTATATCTACATCTCCAAAATCCAAATCAAATTTTTCAAGCATTTCATCAATTCTAACTTCAGACTGAAATATAAATGATCAGTTTCAATCGGTCCTAATTGGATCAATTTCATTATCAAATTCATCTTGGATATCTCCAAAAACTTCTTCAACCACATCTTCCATAGATACAAGTCATGCAACTCATCCATATTCATCGATAACTACAGCAATATGTCTACGAGATTTTTTGAATAAATCTAACAAAAAATGAATCGGTTTAGTCAAAGGAACTTTGATTACTGGTCACAATGACAATTCAGATAATTTATAGTTTCCACGACCTTTCTTTTTTACTTGCAATAATTCTCTCAAAGTGACAACTCGCTCCATATGATCAGTATCTCCATTGTAAACCAATATACGAGAATGTGAAAATGTAAGCAGTTTTTCAATTGCTTCATCTACTGTCAAAGTACAAGGAACAGAATCTATTCTGACTCTTGGAGTCATAACTTCCTCACATGTTATTTCGTAAAAATCAAGCATATTCTTCACTTTTTCATACTCTCATGCCTCGAATACACCACTATCTTGTCATTTATCTATAAAAGCCTCTATTTCTTCATCTGTCACTTTGTTTTCTACTTTCTTTTTTTGTAAAGCTTTCATCAATTTCTCTATACATCGAATGACTGGAAAAAGAATTATTTGCAACCATGAATAAATCTTTGAAACTCACAGCGAAATTTTGTCAGCATAACGTGTAGCTAATGTTTTTGGAAATATTTCACCAAAAATCAAAAGCAAAATTGTCACTATTCATGTAGCAATTCAAATGGCTACACTACTTCACTCTGCTCACAATGAATTTGCAATATCCATAGCAATACTCGTAGCAAATGCAGCCGTAAAGGTATTGACTAAGTTGTTTCAGATTAAAATCGTAATAAGAAGCCTATCTGTATTTGATTTTAGCTTTTTGAGTTCTCTTGCTCAAAATCTCTTTTGTTTCAAGAAAGCATCAACCTTGTGCTCTGG
Source organism: uncultured bacterium (assembly GCA_937906635.1). GTDB lineage: Bacteria > Patescibacteriota > Gracilibacteria > Absconditabacterales > Absconditicoccaceae > JALOAF01. The sequence continues at coordinate 14,396 of CALCYP010000093.1, forward strand.
TACGGACATAAAAGCCGTCTCTGATCCTGAAAAGAATGCTGATAATAGAAATAAAATAATAAAGATAACAATCGTAATCGGGTCCATTTCTTATAAAAAATTTTTATTTGAAAATAAAAAAATCAAATTAATAATAATGTATATAATTTGTCGCTTGATTTTCAAGATGAGATAAAAAAATCGCCACAAAGTGACGATTTTTCTTCCTACAATTAGTATTTAAGATAATTTATCCACTAATTATCTCATCTTCTTTCATCTGAATTTCGAAATCCGAAAGGTTTTCTCGTCATTCATAATTTTTCATCCTCTCATCATCCATCAATCATTTTTGTTCTACATCTTTCAATTTCGAACTAAGCACTGTAAATTCTCCCGTCTCTTCATCGATAGTATATTCGATAACTATGAAAAAATTAAAAAATTGATCAGATATTTTTGCCAATAATTTATTATCATCAGTAATATTAATCGAATCTACTACCCAATATTGTTCTGTACTAGATTGGCTCCGAGATGGATGCAATCATTTTAATGGAGATATTTCATCAGCCGTCCTTTTCAAATTTTTCAATGCAATATTGTATTTATCGTTTGATGTCATGACATATGTACAATAAAAGCTTTCAGTTTTATCATTGTATCTAATCGTATCGCATGTATGATATGAACGAGTTCATAAATCTTTCATCCAAACAGGTGCTTCTACAGGATCTGTCATGTATCATACATTCAATAATTTAATTTCCAAATCTTTTGGAATATACAAATCAATTGAAATATTTGTAGGAACTGCTGGAGTTTTTTTATTGAATAATTTACCATCTTTTAATTCAATCATAAGCCGATTGTCTCATACCCATTCATATTCCAAATCTGATACATTTTCGATAGCTTTTGTCACGTGCTCATCATTTCAATTTCTGAAATGGAAAGTATAAACAGCTTTCAATTTATCGTCATCTGATGCAAATAGGTTTACAAATCTAGGTTCACTGAGTAAGAAATTTGGATATGAATCTGTATTTTTTACGAGAATTTGAAGTGTTTCATCTGTTCTTGGGATTTCAACCGAAGTTTCTTTTGTCACTCTTGGTTCATAGTTTCCAAATATTTCTTTTATCTCTCAGATACTAATAAATGCTATCACAAAAGCCAAAATTCCACATCATATGGCTATGATTAAAGCAGTGTTGTTTGTGAATTTCTTTTTGAAAAGTATTCAAATTAGTGCTAATAAGAAAATAAAAGCTGAGATTATTCCAAACATTACTCATCGTTTTGTGATTGCTGGGAATAGTGCTGAATAATCAATGTTTGAATAAATAAATCCTGTGATTAGATAATATAAAATCATCCCTAATCAGATAATAATTCAAATCAAAAAAATAGCACAAAAAATTATAAATCATCGTTTTATTACCTTTCATATATAGGATACAATTTTTTTTACTCATGAAGAAATGGATGCTGATGCAAGTTCTCTATCTATGATAAACTTTAACAAAAATATTGCAATATACAGCCAAAATCCAAAAGAATAAACAAAAATTAAAAACAAGAACACACAACGAAGTACCCAAACTGGAATATTCATCAATTCTGCCAACCGCGAACAAACTCCTAAAATTCTTGGTTTATATTTAGATTCAAGCTTTGACTGTTTTTGAGGTTCAATCTCTAAACTTTCTTCTTCAAAAATATCTTCTGGTTCTCAAATAGAATTTACTATTTTTATCAATTTTTTTTGAGTTATTTCTCATTTTACTTCAAAAAGTTTTTCCAATAGGCTTTGATGGATATCATCCAATACATCATCAGAAATATGGTGTGACTTAGCATATTTATCAATTCTGGAAATATACTTCTCCAAAAAATCTTTTGCAGAGCTTTCCATTTTAAAAGTTTGTCCTTGAAATTTAAATTCAGCCATTTGCAATAATTAACAATTAAAAAGTAATTTGTATTTAAATCATCCCCAAGCCCCTTCCTTCCCCGCTGAAGTCGGGATTGCCTTCGGCAAGTCAGGAAGGGGATGTCCCCCTCTTTATCGCCGTGCCCGGCTCTAGCAGGGAAGTGGATACGGCGAAGCCGAGGGGCTTTTTAAAAATCCTCAGTCCCCGATAAATCGGGGCCAGCTCCTTTAAAAAGGAGCACATCATCTTATCCTACAATTTGATTTACACTATCACTCAATTCTTTCCGAACCTTATCCATAGTATCCAATGTCTCCTGTCATTTTTTAGTGAGTCTATAGTACTTTCTTGGAGGTCATTGAACTGATTCTACTCGTACATATTCCAATAATTTTTCAGTTTTTAAGCGGGAAAGTAGAGGATACATTGTTCACTCTACTACAATTAAATTCACTTTTTTTAATTTAGTGATGATATCATTTGCATAGACATCTCATTTTGAAATAATACTCAGAATCAGATATTCCAATATTCATTTCTTCATCTGAGTCGTTATTTTATCAGCTTCTCACATAGATTTTACATCATTTATTTAAAAATATTTAGTACCTTGTATAACATAGTATTATATTTTTTATACATGATTTCAAGAGATTTTTTAAATTCTATTCAAAAACATTTTTTTTTCATTATATTACCTTAATTCTTCCCCGCCTTGCGGGATTTCACTTCGTTCAAAATTCTTAATTATGCTAATTATCGTCGATAAACCAAAATGAATCAGTAGCTTTGATGTCATTCGTGCTCTCAAAAGAGAACTATGAGAAAAAAAGATCTGACATAGCGGTACTTTAGACCCAATGGCGACGGGCCTACTTTTGATATGAACTTGAAATAGCACGAAACAATTGAATAGTTTAATTTGATTAGATAAATCATACGAAACAACTATTGATTTTTCAAAAAAATCTGACACACGAGATATGGACTATCGAGAATATTTCGAAGAAATTTACGTAAAATGAAAAGAAGTTTCAATCGAAGAAATCAAAGAGAAATTAAACTCAATCATACCAGAATGAGAACTCCCACTCACACCATTTAGTGCAAAGAAAAAAGATGGAAAAAAACTGTATGAGCTTGCTAGAAATTGAAATCAAATAATTGAAAATAAACTCATGAAGACATATGAATATGAGATTTTAGATTACAACTTTCCTATTTTGAAATTAAAATTGGATGTCTGATCATGAACATATATTAGGTCAATCTGACATCGATTGGGAGAGCAATTTTGACTTGGCTGAATTTTGACTGAACTTAGGAGAATTAAAGTCTGAGACTATGATTTGAATAAAGTAAATCTAAATCAAACAGCCATATTTTTTCGTAAAGAGTGAGATGATGTAGAGTTTAGATATTGAATTATATAAAGTTTAATGATAGTACCATCGTGTTCATAAATAATAAATTCTTCCATTGTTTCCGTATAGCCATTACTTTAGCCATAAATTCCTTAAAATGTCTATATGTAGCTCAAATTCCTATATTTCTCTCTAACATTTATTTCAAATGATAATAAGACAAAACACATTACGCATAAATCTTCATTGAATAAAATACAAAAATCCTTAATTATTAATTATTAATTTTTCATTCTTAATCACTATGTTATTTCAATTCAAAACAAAGCCAGAAGATTTCATAGTCAAAGAAGAACTCTGATTTAAACCAAGTGGAAAATGAGATGTGTTTTTTGTTCGTTTCCAAAAAAAAGAAATAAATACAATGGATATAGTCCATCACCTTTGTTATTGAATGAAATTGGAGAGAAAAGAACTCGGAATTGCTGGTCTAAAAGACAAAAACTGAATCACAGAACAACGAATTTCCATCTACAAAAAAGTACTAAATAGAATTTGATGAGAACAGAAATTTTTAGAAGTACTATGACAAAAAGCGATTATTTTGGAAACTGCTCGACACAACGAACCACTTGCAATATGAAAAAATGTAGGAAATTACTTCAAAATTAGACTCGAAGCAAAAAAAGAAATCACTCCTGAAACCAAAGAAAAAATAGAATCAAACATCCAAAAAATATTAAAAAACTGATTTCCAAACTGTTTCGGAAAGCAGAGATTTGGTAAAGGCTACAGAAATTTCTACCGTGCAAAAGAAATCTTTGAAAGGATTTTGTCCCCATTTTTAAAGGGGGATGGCGAAGCCAGAGGGATTTTTAAAAATTCCTACCCAGATGAATCGGACTGCTCCTTTAAAAAGGAGCATAAATCTAAAGCTGATGATTTTGAAATTCGTTTCAAATTACAAGCTTATGCTAGTATGTACTTCAACGAATACACAATCAAAAGACGACAAAAATGACAAATTTTTTTGTGATGAGACATTATGGTAAATAGCAATAACTACGAGACAAAAGTTTGAATCTACAATGAATGAAAAATCTGATTATTCAATTACGAAAAATGCAAAGCAGAATTTCAATGAAAAAATTTAATTCAACCTTATTACTTGAGTGGCGAGATTATCGACATCACGAAAGATAACCAATGACGACAACCAACCTGACCAATGCTTGGATTTAATTTATTAACTCCTCCGCTGGACACAAAAGCTCGAATAAAGGATAATGAACTTTTACAAGAAACTGATTTTGAAAATATATGAATCAAAACAGCAAAGAAATATAATATCTACTGATTTCGCAGACCACTTTGGACTAAACCAAAAAGTTTAAAGTACGAACGAAATGGAAATAACGATTTAATTTTATCGTTTTCACTACCAACTGGTAGCTACGCCACCATATTTTTGTGAACAGTTTTAGAATGAATCGATGACAAAACCATCATTGAAAATTGACTAGAAATACCTTTGATTAAATAAAAACGTCAACCAAGATTACACAACAATAAAATATAAATTCTATTCAAAATCTACAACCATATGTTCATATGTAAATTTTATTCAATATCTATTAAATGTTTCAACCAAAGATTTTCTAATTTGTGTTCACGCAATAAATGGAGAAACTTGCTGTGGATCAACAAAAAATATTGTATTAAAATTATATCATTTTTCATCAAATCACTTGATGTATGTAGTAGTATAATCTTTATCTAATACATTTTCATTACTATTTACCGAATCTTTTATTATATGTTTTACCTGCTCTACATTTACATAACGAGGTACACTGACAGAGAAATCTCATCTAATAATCTTTTCAGATTTGTAGGTCTTAATTGCCGTATCAGACATAATTTTGTTTGGAATCAATAATCTTCTTTTGTCAATTAACCTAATTATAGTATGTTTCAAATTTATTTCTTCAATTACTCATTTGGTATGAAATCTACCCAAAAGCTCTACTGAATCTCAAATTTTGAATTTTTTATTCAAAATAATAAAAAATCATGCAACAATATTTCATATCATCGTCTCAATTGCAAATCAAATTCATAATGAAATTCATGCCATAATCAAAGAGACATCTAATCACAAAACTTCAAATATAATTAAAATATTTATTATCAAAGCAATCAATGATAAAATTTTTCATATCAAAGCAGATAATTTTTTAGAATATTTATCATCTGATTGTATATTATTTTGTTCTATTTTTTGCTGAATTTTTCCAATTATAAAGTTTGAAACGATATAAATTCACAAAAAAATTCAGACAGCCAATAAAACCTTTTTACTTATTGTCCACCAATTTTTAGATATATAATTTATTATATAAGATATTATATTATTCATGGCAGTTAAAATTCATTACTTGTAAAACCTTTATCTGATGTATTATTTCAGTCATAGTTTTTATTTTCATTTACAATAAATTCTTTATATTTTTCATTATCTGATTGATTCTCGAAATTTACAGTAACATGTGGATATGATAGATTAATTCAGTTTTCTTTAAATGCTTTTGGTATCCTCTCATTAATTTGTCATATAGCTACTTCTCAAATAATTCCACAATTTGGATCAAAACAGAAAAGACACTTTAAATTTATTTTACTTTCTCAAAATTCTAGTAAATATGCAGTCGTATTCTCTTTTGATTTAACGAAATCAAAGCTATTAATAGTGTCTTTCAATACTTCTATTGCTTTTGTTACGTCTGATTTATACGAAATTCATACCACTGTGTTTAGTTTTACCAAATCCTCGCTACTAAATGTCTTGATTGGTTCTGAAATCATTGTCATATTTGGTATAATTACTTGCCTTAAATCCAATGTCCTAATTACTGTGTATCTAATTGTAATTTCTTCAATTCTTCCGAAATATCACTCTCATGTCTGAATCTCAATAATGTCTCACATTTTAAATTCTTTGGTATACAAAATCATAATTCATGCAAACATATTTCCCAACACTTCTTTGAATGCCAATCATACTCACAAAGAAACTCCAGAAACCAAAAGTCAGATATTAATTCACATGATTTCAAAACTAATAAACAATGCAAATAACATCAAAACCCAAAAAAGGATACTTCACAATAATTTTGCAATTTTTGCGGCTCATGTAGGATTTGTCTCCTCCAAATGTTTTCTAATATTCCTTTTTATTATTTTTGTAATAATTTTTGAAACGACAACCAAAAGTACAAAAACAAAAATTCATGCTCAAATTTTTAATCAATAAGAAACAATTTGGTTATCTGTAATATTACTTGTCCAAGTATCAAGGTTTAATTCTTGGCTTGTTTCTAAATTTTCTCCATCCATTTTTTTATTTTAATATGATAAATTTACATAAAATATTATAGTCAAAACAATACAATAAATCAAAAAACACACCAATAAAAGAGCAAATTGTCTTTACTTTTATCCAAAAAAATATGCCAGATATTAGCTCGTCTTGTAAAATCAACAATTTTCATTAAGATGTACACTCAGTGTTTTTATTTATTATGCCAAATAAAATGGAGAATTCATATTTTTCACAAAATCATGGTATAAACCAGATAAAAGTAAATAAGTCAAACAAAAAATCTGTATCATTATCAACATTCATCATTTCACTAATTATGGTTACTGGTCTTGTTGTATTACTATTTTTAAAACGAGATGATATAATGTGATTTTTTGGTGCTGAAAGAAATTGAGAAGAGACAGAAGTAAATCAATGACTTTCTGTTTGAGATGAGGTTAAATTTTCATGAACTATAAAAAATGATTGAGACATGGTAAATTACACTCATTCTTATTTCTCAGATGAATATGGAATAATATGACTAAAAAGTTCAAAATTAAATCTAAATAATTTTGCAGAAAATATTTACTTTGAATGAATCGTCGAAAAAATTAGCCATGAAATACCTATCGTCAACATAACAAATATTTACAACTTAGATGAAAGTGAACAAGAATTCACATGAGAAGACACTGAAACATGAGAAAACTTGGAAGTAAGTACCAAATATATTCCTAAATTATGATTATATTTTGATGAAAAGTTTTTTGAAAAATACACACTAGTAAACGAGTGAGATGGCTCATCATTAAAAATAAAAGATTTGGATACAAATATAATCTATACTATCAATTATTTCAAATGTAATACATCAAACAATAGTGAAAACTGTAATTATTTAAACAACTTGTATTCCCAATCCTCAAACAAAAAATTTGTAGATAAATATTGAGTAAACTACTACAAAGATTCAGAAGTAAATTCACGATTTTTCTCAAATGATTCATTATTTGGTTTCAAAATTAACGATACTGATGAAGAATTCGTTAAAAACATTTCAACATTACTTACAATCATAAACAAAAATTATGCAGAAAAAAACATTTTATCAAAAGCTAAATCCTTGTGTACTATAAATCATTCCAGCATAGAAAATATCGACAACTCAGAATTTACATACAAAGATTCCAATTTTTTCTATAAAATAGAGTGAAAAGATATCAACAATAAAATAATAACTTGTGAATTAAAAATTAATCCAACATTATCATCATTGGCACAAGTTGAAAGTATAGAGATAATAAATAATGAAGAATGAGGTATTGAAAAATGAGATAATGAAGAATGAGATATTGAAATCACAAAGACCTGAAACACAACCGAACCAGAAAGCGATGAACAACAAGCTTATATCCGAGATACTGATGTGGAACAATTCCCAATAAATTTAGATAAAAAATTAACATTTACATCAAGTAGAGGTCATTCATTTATTTTTCCAAGTAGCAATTTGGCTTATCAATGAGTAAATGTTAGTGAAGATTTTGGACAGATTTGAGTAAATTGTTTTTCTGCTATGAATGTCGTCAAATATGCTGATAAAGAATTGGTAGAATCACAATGAAATGTAGTGATATACGAATGTAATGTAAAAAATACATTTGATGATTCTGATCAAACTTTAATTTATAAACAAGTTTGAGACAAAAATTTTGTCATAAAAATCAACGATCCAGCTCGAGTAAATTTTGCAAACAACATAGAAATTATTGCCTAATTTTCTTACAAAGAACAATTAAGAGAAATATTAATTTCTCTAATTTTTCGTAACTTCAGCCATTACCAAGATCCTCTTATTTTCCAACATTACTCTTGCAATAGTAATATTCTGCATCTCTCATCATGAAAGTTTGATTCATATCTCTCATACGAAGGTCTCGTATCAAGCTGAGACATAATAAAATCCGTGATTAACCTATTTTGTTTATGTTTTTTATTGATTTTCTCAAGTATTTAGATAAAAATGATAACATTGTATTATTTTATTTGTTACTTAAAAGATGAAAAAAGCACTTGCAATATTCTTGTCATTATTCGCAATATTTGGTTTTACTTTTGCCCAAGAATACATATATTTTTATGGTAATTGATGTTCTCACTGTGCAAAAGTAGAAAAATTCTTTGAGCAAGAAAATATTGATCAAAAATATGATATTGAAATGAAAGAAATTTATTTTAACAGAGACAATGTATTACTTTTCCAAGAATATGTTGAAAAATTAGAAATTGATTCTACTAAAGCATGAGTACCATTTTTGGTCATAAATAATGAAAATGAATGTGATTATGTGGCTTGAGATTCCAAAATTATTTCTTTTTTTCAAGAGAAATTAAACTCTGAAAATGAAGATTTTGTATGTAATGAGGAAAATTGTCCAGATTTAAATTGTAGCGAAATTGATTCAGGAGCTGTCGAATGAACAGCGACGACTGATAGCGGAAACAGACGATCATTTTTTTGAGTCATGATACCTGCTGCTCTCGCTGACAGTATAAATCCATGTGCATTTGCAGTGATTTTGCTACTTTTATCCTCAATTTTAATTGAGACAAAAGACAAGAAAAAAGCACTATTAGCAGGTTTTTTATTTGCATTAGCGGTATTCCTTTGTTATCTATGAATGTGATTGTGACTATTTTCTGCATTAGCCACAGCAAAAAACACAGTCATAATCAAACGAATTGTATGAATACTGTGAATAATCGTATGATTAGCTAATATAAAAGATTTTTTCCGGTATGGAGAATGATTTCGTATGGAAGTCCCATTATCACGGAGACCTACAATGCACAAAATAATAAAAAAGGCGACATCTCCAATTTGAGCATTTATTGTTTGATTTATTGTAAGCTTATTTTTATTGCCATGTACATCAGGTCCATACATCACAATATTATGATACTTAGCATCAGAAAGTAGTTCAGTAAACAAACGATGATTAATATATTTGATAGTGTACAACATAATCTTTGTTTTACCTATGATACTGATCACACTACTTGTATCGTTGTGAGTAAAATCAGCAGAAGATTTAGCATCCTTTAGACACAAAAATATCAAATTAATTCACTTAATTGTTTGACTATTGATGTTAGGATTATGAATTTATGTATTAGTTACTATGTAAAAACAATTTCAAAAATATCGAAAGGGCCGTGAAATACCGGTCTTTTTTGTTAAAAGTTTTTTTAAAAAAATCTTGACTTTTTATGTAAAATATTTATCATATATACTGCCATCGAGGAAACAAAGTAAATTCCCCTGCTGGCAAGCAAAAAACAAAGAAAAGAAACAGAAAAAAAAACAAGGGGCCCACTACGATGGGCCAAATCAACGGCATTGCGCCGTTCCAACACGTAGAATTAGCATGTTCGTCGGCCGCCAACTTTGCCCGCCGACCGCGCCCGGCTTGTAGAAGTAGGACTCGATCATCTTGTTTCCGCAAATAACTTCCGGTACCAAAAAAAAACAAAATCAATGACAAAATCATCCACTTACCCGGCCCGGGCATCTCCCCAGGAGAATTAGGAGAATTAGGGCAATTAAACATCTAAACATCGCCGTACAAACCGGCACAAAACAACAAAAAATGGGAAAACATGTAAAAAACAAAGGAGACCCGGATACTCTTTAGTTAATTAGCCCAAGTTAATTAGCCAAAAAAAATCCTGTTTAAAATTCACCCCGGTACCTTCCCCGCCACGACGCTTGTTTGCCATGCGTATCGCATCGGCCCTTGCGTGTCAGTCAGGAAGAGAAAAAAAATTTAAAAAACCGGAACTAAAGGACCCGGAAAACGAAAGCCGACTTTATCAAGCCGGCTTTTTTTTATTGAAAAAACCTACAGAGCAAACCAAAAGCCCGTAGGTCTTTCATTTTACATTAATTATTTTCTATTCATCATCGTCATCATCTCTCGCATAAGTCGTCTGCTCATCTCCATCTTCTTCATATTCTTCATCATCTCGATCATCTTCTTCATCATCCCAATCATCGTCATCATCAAAGGGATCCTTTTTCAAATTATTTAAACTCTCGTCATCATAATCTTTTTTTGGCATAATTTAGTACTTAATAAATAAATGTCGGAATAACATATATTATTATATATACAAAAATCAAGTAGAAATGATAATAATTATTTGGTGCCAGCTCCGGGATTATTTTAAGTATTCTTATCGTAATCATTCCACATATTTTCTAATTTCTTATAATTTTCATCATCTGAATCACTAAGTATTTTGTCTTTGTTGTCATGGTTTTCATTAAATGTCTCACGTGCCCCTATAAAATCTCTATTACCTCGGAAATTATCAAAGTTATTAAATTTCTTTTTTCATATCGCAACAGCATTTTCCATCCATCTTTTCTTCTCTCGAGTAGGATCCAATTCAGAAAATGAAGAATTTTCATTAATTTTCAATCGTTCTCTCATCGCTTGATCTTGTGTATTTGTATCTATTCCAAGATTCTTTGACATTTTGTTATACAGCACATCATTATTTTTCAAATAATTAAATGTCGTTCAAAGTCATAATCTGACAGTTTCTCAATTTTCATCTTTCGCAGGTATTACTCATATATTTCACAGTAATCATCCAAATTCTCACTTTCCTCACCACAGCGTCTTAGATCGACTATCCATCATATTATCAATAAATTTTATTCCAGTTTTGCTCGTCACACAAGATTTTGCCAGCATAACCATTAAAATTAATCATAAAATATACACCATCAAGTCCACTATGGTATTTTTTGTACCATTCAAAGAAAAATTCAAAAATCAATCCACATTCATCGAAGAATTATAAACTGCACTATCTTCTTCACCAATTTTATTTGATGCTATATTTACATTTCAATAATTTATTCATATATTATTTCCATTATTATTTTGCACTAATCCTTTCACGATAGTCATCACTATCAAGATAATTCATAAAACCAATACCATATATACTGGCTTAAATATCAATTTAAAAACATTTTCCAATGACAAGACCTCTCAAAAAAATCAGTTTATTTTCAAAATTTTGCCTTTGGGATCCAAAGATTTTATAAGTATTATAAATGGCGATAATGGTATAATTATCCACAATGTAATTACTCTAAATAAATTAAATATAAATATAAAAGCTATTATTATAGTAAACGAAAGTATCACAAATCAATTTACTCATAAAGTCAAAAATAAGCTACCCACTGTCGATGATCCATCCTCAGTATGCGATGTATCCGATAATTCAAACAAATCAAAAACCGACCCTCAAAGGAAAATCAACGGTCATATGACTGAATTCGCACTCGGAGTAATCGTATCTACGACCTGTCTCAATTCACTTTCAGTGAGTTGTCATGTCTTTACCACATTGACAATATCTGACTCATCAAAATCAATTTCTAATTTTGTCTGATTTGAGCTTATCAATTTTTTTAAATTATTTTGCATATTACTGGAATTATTTGATATAATTTGGGCAGGGATAGATCATACCATAGCAGTAGCCACCGTAGAGATATCCAAAGCCACTCACACCAAAAACCGACTCATTTGCACCAAAACTCATGCTATGAGGACATTTTTCACCGTATCAAAAGCATCTTTCAATGGATTTGCATCATTTTTTACTGAAAGGAATATATTTTTAACTATTGAAAATAACAAAATAAATCACAAAACAAAATTTGCAAAATTCTTGATTATATTCCACAAGCTCCACAAAACCTTATCTAAATTTAAAAAAGTTCAATATACCAATTCATTTGTCATCAATTTTCACGCCAACGAAGCAAGCAAGATTCGTCACCAAGATAATATAGAAATAATTATATGTAAAATACTTGAAAAGTTTCTTAAAATATCATCTGATGTTGAAGTACCAGAATCAGCGAAACTAGTTCAAACAAAAAGTCAAACAACAACAAATAATGCCAAAAATATTTTTATATTTTTTTTTGTGAATATATGTTCTATCAAATGTTTCAGTTTTTGCATCTTTATTATAATATTTTATTAACTAATTCATAATG
>CALCYP010000094.1 GCA_937906635.1 uncultured bacterium
TGAATCATGTTGATCAAGTTACTAGAATCGTTTTTCATTTATAGAAATTTTGCATGAGTTAATTTTGTAAAGTATGTAAAACTGTATTGGCTATACCATCTCAGTCTATTCAAACATGTCATCTCATATAATCTTGATTTCAGACAATTTCTGGAAAAATATCAGGGATTCATAATTTTTTAAACTTAGTTTGTATTCAATTTTCTGCTATAATCGTCGCTATTGAATCTCATAATCCTCAGATAACAGTATGCTCTTCAATTGTAAAAACTCATTTTTTTCACTTGATGTGATTTAGTATAAAATCATCGTCTATTGGTTTTATTGATGGTACACTAATAACTTCGGTAGAAATTCCTTTATTTTCAAGAATTTCGGATGCTTTAATAACATTTCATAAAATATTTCATGTTGATATTAAACAAGCATCATTTCATGTTTTTACAATAACTCATTCACTAATTATTGTACCTTTTGGTAATCAATTTTCATGAAAAATGGGTTCTCATCATCTATTTAGTCTAACAAAAAATGGTCATTGGTTTTCAAAAAGATACTTCATACCAGCTTCAGCTTCAATTTTATCTGCTGGAGCTAGTATTTTCATGTTTGGTAATCACTTCATCACGTTGATATCTTCAATCCCATAATGAGTATTTCATAATGTTCAATATGCAAATCATCCAGCCACTCAAACTAAATTAACATCCAAATTTTGTGCACATACATCAATTCTAATTTGTTCATAACACCTCATTGTAAGAAATGGAATAATTGAGTAACAAAATACCTTTTTTCATGTAAGAGCAAGTCATGCAGCAATGCTAATCATATTTTGTTCTGCAATTCACACATTTATAAATTGTTCTGGTAATTCTTTTTCAAAATTATCAGTAACTCAATATCATAAATCTCATGTTAATAACATGATATTTTTGTCTCTCTTTGCTTTCTCTAAAATATAATTTACAACACAATTTCTCATTTTAGTCACTTAATTGATGTAAAGCATCTTGATATTGTTCTTCTGTTGGTGTCTTATAATGAAAAACTATATTATCTTCCATAAAATCCACTCATTTTCATTTAATAGTATCAGCTATAATTAGATTTGGTTTCTGGTTTGATAAGTTATTAAACGCTCATTCTATTCCTCAAAAATCATTTCAATTAATAGTTTGCACACGCCATCATAAATTTTCTACAGAATTATTTAAATTTGGAATATTGATAATGTCTTTTGTATAACCCATAGCTTGTTGTTTATTTCTATCTATTACAACAATTAGATTGTTTAGCTTTTTTTGTTGAGCAAAAAGAAACCCTTCCCAAATGGATCATTCATTACATTCTCAATCTCAAAGAATAACATAAACTTTGTTATTTTTTAATGATAAAGCCATTCAAATTCACATTGATAATCAATGTCCCAAAGATCAAGCAGTTGCGTCAACTCAAGGGATTGATCATAACGTGACATGTCATCATAACTTTTGTCAATTTTTACAGTAAGTATTTATAAGTTCTTCTTTATCAATTTTTCAAATTTCTGCCAATGTGGCATAAAGAGCAGATCATGCATGTCATTTACTCATTATTAGCTTATCTCAGTCTTTAAACTGAGAAGTATAAATATAAGTGAGAATATCAACAATAGAAAAAGCGGCTCATATATGGGAACTTTTACTATTATAAATCATTTTTAAGATTGTTGTGCGAATATTATTTGCTGTTTTTTGCAATATCATTTAAAATAATTAATCGTATAAATGCTTATTGTTTACAAACCAATCAAAAGTCACTTTTAACCCAGATTCAACAGATATTGTTGAAACATTAAAATTCGCTTTAGTTTTGCTCATATTTGCTTCCCAAATTTTCGGTTCATCTTGTTTAATTGATGTTGTACCATAATTTGGTTCTTTGTTTGAATTGGCTATTTTTTTAACCATATCTACCATTTCTCAAATTGTATGTTGTTTTCAATTAGCTAAATTAAAGATTTCTCAAAAATTTCAATTAATTTGGTCTATGTTTAAATAGTAATTTATGATATCATCCACAAAGATATAATCTCTAACTGAATTTGGATTAGATAAATTAGGTGATTCATTATTAATATATTTTAACATTAATGAAGGTATTAATCTTGATTTATCTTCATAAGGTCAAAATGCTGAAAAAATTCTAAATGTATAAATTGGCAATTGAAATTTCTTTCATATATAACTACAATACATTGTAGCAGAAGCTTTACTAATTCAATATTCATTATTGGGTTCTAATAATTCATTTTCATTAATAGGATGATCTTTAATTCAATATTCTGAGCTACTTCATGTATTAACAAAATTCTCAAATCAAATTTCCTTACATGCATTTAAAAGATTTATTGTTCATAAGATATTAGTTGTAAACAAATCATTTACTCATTTACCATCTCTTCAAATATAGGCTCATGCTGCGGCAAGATGATAAATGACTTCAGGTTTTACTTCATTTATAATTTGTTCAACAGAGTTTTTATCTGTTAATGTTCAATATTTTATATGGATCTTATTAATAACGTCGTTTATCCTCCATAAATTTGATGTCTCTCTTAAGATTAGAAAGACATTAGTATATCAGAGTTCAACTAATTTTCTAACAAGATTAGCTCAAATGAATCAGTTACCTCATGTAATGAGAATTTTTTTATCTTTAGAAATCATACGATAAATTATTTAACAATAAAATTACCAAACTTTTCGTTTAGCTTCTCATTTATCCCAAAGATTATTTAAATCATTTTTTTGCTTAATTGTATCCATCGGAGACCAGAAACCATAATGCTTATATGCCATAAGTTCTCAATCCTTTGCTATATTTTCTAATGGTGCTTTTTCAAAAGGCATAGAATCTCACTCAATATAATCCAATACTTTCTTATTTAATACCATGAATCCTCAATTTATCCAAGTTTCTTCGTTATCTTTCTTTTCTGCGAATTCTGTAATTTTATTTCATTCCAATCATAATTTTCAAAATTTTCATTCTGGAACCACTGCAGTAAGGGTTGCCAGTTTTCAATGGCTATGATGAAAATCTACTAATGCTTTAATATCTATATCACTTACTCAATCTCAGTAAGTTAGCATAAATT
>CALCYP010000095.1 GCA_937906635.1 uncultured bacterium
GAACATCTCTAAGTATTAAAATATTTTTATATCAAATCTTTTGGGGACTTTTTTCGTGTTAGCTGATAGCTAATAGCTTATGGCTGATAGCGAGTGGAACATCTCTAAGTATTAAAATATTTTTATATCAAATCTTTTGGGGACTTTTTTCTTGATTTTTATTATGATAATAAATATAAGTAAGATGTTGTTGATGTTGTTTATGATAATTATATGAAAACATGAAATTATTTGCATTTGATAGTGAAAAAAAAGAAAAGTTACTTAAAGAAAGAAATATTGATTTAGAAGTTATCGTAAGCATGATAGAATCGTGAGATTTTATCGATATCAGGAAAGTGCCAAGTAGAACTGATCAAAATATGTTTGTATTATTGTATGATTGATATATTTGTTGTGTACCATTTGTAGAAGATAGTACCAAGATATTTTTAAAAACTGCTTATTTTAGCAGAAAAATGATGAAAATTTATCTAAAATAATATATTAAAATGAATAGATACAATCACCAAAATTTATCAAAAGAAGAATTGGAATTGGATGAATTATTTACATGACCAGATAGTGTTTGATTATCTGCAAAAGAGTTAGATAAAGAGAAAAAAAGGTTTATGAGTTATAAAATAGTAAAAAATGACAAAAAAGATGTAAATCTTAGGTTGTCAGCAAGTGATATAGCAAAAATTAAGTTAAAAGCAAAGTCTTTGTGAATCTCATACAATACACTGATGTCTATGAAAATGCATGAGTTTGCAAATGACTAATTTTTATTTTTCTGGTTCCTTTATCTGAGTTTTTCTCAAAAAAATGCAAATTTTTGAGGACTTTTTTCGTGTTAGCTGATAGCTGATAGCTTATGGCTGATAGCAAGTGGCATAAACTACTGGCTGATAGCTATGGATTTCAATCTTACGAAATTGTGTCATATTTCGCATTCAAATATATATTTTTCGATATTTTATAGGTAATAGCGAGTGCTTTTTTACTAGAAAACCCCAGAAAAACGATCAGTCAGTGACCCATAGTAAATCATAGATTAACAGACAGACTAAAAATTTTAGTCAAACATTTTAAAAAATTTTATTATAATGTAAAAAATATTTGATTTTTGGAAAATTTTTATTATAATGTAATAAATTTATATTATTCAATACAAAAAAAATGAATAAAAATTGAAAAATTGATCTTATCGATTTATCGCTCAATGATATAAAAAAAGATATTTTCTTGAGAATGGATTACATCGAAAAACTCAAAAAATATACCAACACAAAACAAATTATTGTGATACAATGACAAAGAAGATGTGGTAAAAGTCATGTAATTTTGTGATTACTAAAATCATTGAAAATTTCACATGAAAAAATTTTTTATATAAACAAAGAAAAAGATGAATTAGGTAGTCTAAAAAGCACCAAAGATTTATCAAAACTATTTGAGGACTTTTGTGCACAAAGATGAATCCCAGAGTGGATAATAATCGATGAAATACAAGATATAAAAGATTGGGAAATTTTCATCAGATCAAAATATTCAGATTGAAAATTCAAAATAATCATATCTGGGTCAAATTCACATCTCTTAAATGGAGAGTTTGCCACGTATCTATCAGGTAGATACATACCATTTTTTGTGTATCCATTTGGATATGATGAATATAAATCAATTATTGATTCAAAAAACATCCAAAATCGATATCCAAACCTATTTGAACAATATATGCATCTATGATGAATGCCAGAATCAATACTGATAAACGATCCTGAAATTCAACAAGATTATTCCCGTGCGATATTAAATACTGTCGTAATAAAAGATATCTTGGAAAGGAAAGAAGTAAAAGTCAGAAGTGTTAGTCTATTATTACAAGTTTTGGAATATCTGGCAGACATTACATGAAGTATCGTATCTACAGCAAATATCACTACAGCTCTAAATATTCAAAACAACGACTCAATATCAAATATCACTATATGAAATTATATCAAGTATTTGCAAGATGCATATATAATACATGAAGTAAAAAGATACAATATAATGTGAAAAACCATATTTCAAAACAAAAATAAATATTACTTCAATGATATTTGAATTAGAAACTCTCGGAAATATAGTTTCATATTAGATAGATGAAAGATATTGGAAAACATAGTATTTCTCCATCTAAAAAGGCTCTGATATGATGTTTTCGTAGGTGATTTGTGAAATAAAGAAATCGATTTTGTAGCAAAAAAATGAGATAATATTGAATATATCCAAGTGGCTTGGTCTATTAATTCTGAAAAAGTAATGGATAGAGAATTTGGAAATTTATTATCGATAAAAGATTGATATCCGAAACATGTGGTTTCTTTTGACTGACTATGAATTACAAATCATGAATGAATATCATATCGAAATATTGAGACATTCCTAGAAAATTTCAAATAAACCGTTAAAAATAATAATTTCCCTAAATCTATCGTTGAAATCAAAAAAACGGCACCTCGCTCCATAGCAAAGTGCCTATGTTATGTAAGTTCTCGCCTCTATAGAGGCGATGTCCCGCGAAACGAGGATCCTTCGACTTCGTCGGAGTGAGTCCCAGATGGCCCTAACTACAAGCAATCATGCACAAACTCGCGTTGTAGCTACCATCGTAGCCGTAGCGGAAGTAACGATGAAATCACCGCAACTGAGTAGAGAACGCGAGTCTTGTCGTCCTGTTTTTTTATAGACTCTCATGCTTAGCCGATATCGTCAATCCATTCATGTCAGATACATCAGCATTGCTATTTGATCATCTAAACCGTGTAAGTCGGCTTTTTCTCATAGCTCAGCTAAAATATCTTTCATCTCTTCAATCTTTGCTATATGTAATCATTCTCTTTGTTTCTCTTTTACATATTCTTTTAATTTCTCATTATTCCATTCTTCTACATCATCTCATCGCATTCATCAGAGTTTCACAGTATCATCGATATGTTTAATGGAATCACGATTCAGACTATATTTATATTCATCATCAGAATGACTATTTAATTTTGGGTCTAATATTTTCCATCTTTTTCATCATAATTTGAATTCTATCAATCTACTTCCATCACTTTCTGTCTCCACTTTCACTGGGATTTTTTCTGCTGCTTTGATGATTTTTTCTTTACTTTTATCATCAATATTTTTTATTCTCTCTTCCCATGCCTCACGAAAATCTTTCAATTCTTGTGGAATTTCTCCCTCCTCCAATTCTCCGCCATTCTCCGACATCTCCTCCACCTTTCCTCTATGTGCTATCTGTGCTTCTTCATATGCTTTTGTACTCTCAACAATATTTTCATCAGCTTTTGCCATTTTTTCTTCATATTCTTTTTGAAGGTTTTCTTTTTCTTTTTTAGATTTTGCTAATTTTATTCTAGCTTTAATCTCTTGTAAATGAGTTTTCCTTGCTTCTTCATATCATGGTTTTGTTTTCATTTCATCCATTTCTTTGGTGAAATTGTCCATGATTTCTTTTTTCATTTGTTCTTTTAGTCCAGATGAGAAAGATGATTTTTCAGCCTGTTCAAGTTTTTCATTTCTTTCATTATATTTATCTCGCATTTCTTTTGCTAAATCATCTCTGAAATTTTTGTTTGTCATTTTTTATTGATTAATAAATAAATATTAGCTGGTAGCTGATGGCTAATAGCTCATAGCGAAAGATTCTTTTTATGGCTATCAGCTACTGGCTATAGGCTATCCGCTAATTCAATTATACACCAAAATGAAAAAAATGCAAATTTTTGAGGACTTTTTTCGTGTTAGCTGATAGCTGATAGCTGATAGCTTATGGCTGATGACGAGTGGCATAAACTACTGGCTGATAGCTATGGATTTCAAGCATTTAAGAATTAAAACTTTTTTCAATCAAATCTTTCGAGGACTTTTTTTTCTTGAAGTGAGACTAAATTAAATTATAAGGTAATATTGAGTTTAAATTTTTTGAAAATATGAAGTCGATATTATTCGTTTTGGATTATTTTACGCCACATAGATGATGAGTTGAAAATGTTTTTGAAAATATCATACAAAGATTGGATAAAAAATGATATAAGATTTTTGTATTGACCAGTAGATTTGATAAATCATTGCTTGACTATGAAAAAAATTGAAATATCACAATCTATAGGACATGAAAAAATAGAAAATCATTTATTTTGAAATCAGTTTGACTTTGAAAAAAAATCTTGAAAGAAAATGATGTTGATGTAATTCATGGAAGCACTTATTGATGAGCAATCCCTGCTGCAATTTTGGGGAAGAAATTTGATAAAAAAGTGATTTTGACCGTGCATGAAATATTTGGAAAATTGTGGTATCAGTACAAATGAACAATAAAATGATTTTTCTATAAATTATTTGAAAAAATAATATTCAAGTACAAATATGATGTATATCACTGTGTATCATATAATACTCAGGAAGAATTGGTTAATGAATACAATATTCCAAAGAAAAAGACTTGTGTAATTCACAATTGAGTTGATTATGAATTTTGGGATCCAAACGAAGTAAAAGATTATGAAATAAAATCTTTTAGGGCCAGAGAAAATCGATGAAATCAGTTTGTATTTTTATACTTTGGTCATGCTGGGAAATCAAAATGAATCGATTATCTTGTCCAAGCATTGCCAGAACTTGTAAAATTGGAAAATGTGAAATTTGTATTTAACATTATCGATTCAAAGAGAAGTTCCAAGATTTTGAGACAAATTGAAAAGTTTGAATGAGAAAAAGTTCAAATATTTGATTGAATGAGTAAAGATAATTTAAGAGTGATGGTTGCAAGCTGTGATTGTGTAATTGCTCCATCGATTTCAGAATGATTTGGTTCTGTACATACAGAGAGTGTCGCGATGTGAAAGATTTTGATAACGAGCAAAGCTTCTGCGATTCCAGAGGTAGTTTCAGGAAAAATAAGATTTATCAAACCTGGTAGCTCAGATGAAATAATACATGCTGTAAAAGATGTGATGGAATGAAAATATAAAAATATTCCAGTGAAATCATTTGACTGGGACAAGAGTGTGAAAGAAATTGAAAGATTATATTAATTTATTAAAATATCATTATGACATTCGAAGAATTGAGAAAAAAATATAGCAAATTCATTTACGAAAAGTATGAAATCAAAGATGATGGCGCTTGGTTGGACATCACATATTTTTTTAACATCGAATGATTAACTACTTTCACTCCATCGATAAAAATTGACAAAAAAAATATCAAAAATAAAAATATTGATTCAGATTTTGTAAATTATCTCGTTTTCCATATTGGACTTGTGGAATTAATTAGTTACTGGAAATGTTGCTGTCCAAAAAATGTAGAAATCAAAGCCTGATATATAGATGAAGACCAAATCAAATGGTTTAAGAAAATGTATTTTTATGGATTAGGAGAATTTTTCTATACGAATTGAATTGATGTGGATGAAGAAGGGTTTATGAAGATAAAATCATCCCCAAGCCCCTTCCTTTCCCGACAGGTCGAGGACTCCTTTCAGTCGAAAAAGGAAGTGGATGTCCCCCGTAATAAGTTCCCCCTCTTTATCGCCGTGCCCGGCTCTAGCAGGGAAGAGGGGGTCAGGGGGTGATTTAGTTGAACATGAAATCTAATCTGTATTTGATGATGAAAGGACTCAAATGTGACTCTCGAACTTTTGAAGTGAATGGACAATGATACATTTATTTTGAATCCAAACGATGTCACTTTGGAATGTAGTAAGATTGCTGGATACGACAATCCACGGATTATGAAAAGAATTCTTGATCCACAAATCGTTGAATTGAATCAAAAATGATTTTTGAATGGACATACTCCATTTAACGCTCTACTCGCCTTTTTGACATACCTTGTAGCATATTTGGGAAACAAAAAGTACATAGTACTTTCCAATGAAAGCAGTGCAAACGAAAGCAATGTCAGATGACTAAAAGTAAATCATCAATATTCAAAGAGTTTTGAATTTGAAAATGATTTCAATGAATATACAAAAAAATATTTCTGAATCTGAATCAAATATTTCAGCTTTTTGAGACCGCTTTTGGAAATTCAGATCGCTAAGCTTTTTTCACAATTTGAACAATATCACAAAGTATTCAAAAGCTGTAATGTATGAAGCAAATCAAAGCCTCGAAAACGATGCTGCAATTGTCCAAAATGTCTATTTGTATTCACAATTCTAAGTCCGTTTTTGTACAAAGAAAAATTAGTAAATATTTTTTGAGAAGATTTATTTGAAAATAAAAATTTACTGCAAACATTCATCGACTTAACTTGAAATAGCGAAAACAAGCCATTTGAATGTGTCTGAACTTATGATGAAGTAAATTATGCGATAGCACTTACCATAAAAAAATTGGATTGAAAATTGCCGTACTTATTGCAATATTATGTAGACCATTTTGAAGTGAAAGACTATGATTTATTGAATTACTTCAATGAAGAGAATAATTTAGAGGCTGAGTTTTTAGAAATTTTAAAGAAAAATTTATATAGTTAATCATTGACAATATGGACATAAAAAGATTTTGAATAATCACTGCTATGGATGACGAAGCTCAAATTATAATAGATTTTTTGAAGCTAAAATTGTCTAAATCTTATGACAAAATCAAAATCTATGAAAAGAGTTGATATATATTGGCTCTCACATGAATGTGAAAGATCCAAGCAAGTATCTGAGCTAGCATTCTATGCGCGGAATATTGAGTTAATAGTCTCATAAATATTTGAGTTGCATGAAACCTAAATGGAGAGCGTGTAAAAATTTGAGATGTGTTTCTCATCAAAGAAATCATCCAGCATGATATGTATTTACCACTTCCATGAGATTTGGATTATGCAAAATGAAAGATAAAAATTAATTTTCAATCTGGTATAAGTCCTAATGAATTTAATTTCTGATTTCATGAAAATGGAATATGTGTGACATGAGACCAATTTATTGACGATGCCAACAAATCTAATCAATTAAGACAAGATACTTGAGCAGATATCGCCGAAATGGAAGCGTTTTGAGTCGCAAGTGTAGCTCGTGAATTTTGAATTTTGGATAATACAGTGATTATAAAATCTGTTTCTGATGGAGCGAATAATGGTGCGAATAATTGACTATATGATAATTTACAATTTGCTATGAACAATAGTATACAAGTATTAAAAAAGATACTATGGACACAAAATTATTCTTCATAATAATAACTATAATCAATTCATTTCATAAATACATCTCTATCGTCTATCTTGTCGGTCAAAGCATTCTTTATTAATTCATTTATTTTTGTGGGATTGTATACGCTTTCAACCATTGCATTTAGATAGTCGTTTTTACTGATTTGACTCCAATCAACACATTTTTTCAATCTTTTCTTGAATATCAAATCAAGCCAAATCCTTGTCGTCCTACCATTTCATTCCATAAATGGATGTGCGATATTCATTTCGACATACTTATTTATGATTTCATCAAAAGTATTTTCCGGCATTAATTCGATTTGATGTAATGTATTGTCCAGAAATTCAGCTATAGCAAACCTGAAACCTCATTTTGAAATATTTTTTTGTCTAATTTTTCATGCAAAATCATACAATCATCAAAACAAATAGGCATGGATCTGTTTTAATGATTTTATTGTTCAGACATCTTCATCATGGATCAAATTATTTTCAAACAATGCATAGGCTTTTTTCCTACTTTGCCCATCAATGCTATTTTCACTATACAAAAACCAATCCAAAAAATCTTTAGCTTTATTATTTGGAAAATTTTTGGCTAATAAGATAATTCAATCTCCATCCATCACATCAGTCAAACGAAATTTCCCATCAGGAGCCATCATTTTCAAACCGTGACAATTTGTCACGCTTTCATTTCATTCATCTTTTAATCTCTGTTTTAATTTTCTCCAATATACCGTTGGATCCTTACTTTCAGACAATACTCACACAATATCGATTACAGAAAACCACCATTTGGAATTATCTTCATCCCAAATAGCTCTCACTTCTTTATCTTTATAAAATCTGATTGAATATTTTACTGCCATATTGTTTTTATTTATATAATATATATATTCTATGATTATAAAACCATTTTTCAAACAAAAATTAAGTTGATTCTTTATTTTTTATAAATATGATAGACATGAAAAAATTATATTTACTGCCTAATCCTGAAAAGATGGAGAAAGTAAACAAATCTTCCGTCACTTCGTGACACCTCCTTTAAAAAGGAGAAAATCCTTATAAACTCTACATACTAACTCACAAACATGATAGAAAAAATCTTAGAAATATTGGATAGATATGAAAACATTTTGATTCTCGGATTTGGTAGAGAATGACAGACAAGTTATAATTTCATTAGAAAGTATTTGCCGAATAAGAAGGTAACAATTTTGGATGAAAATCAAATCTGAAAAATCGATGATGAAAAAGCAGATGTTATTATTGAAAAAATCACTATTGAAAGATTGAGACAATTTGATTTGATAGTGAAGACGCCATGAATTTCGTTTAAGTGAATGGATACTGAATGACTGAATATCACTTCACAGCTGGAATTACTTTTGGAAGTAGATAGAGATAATGTAATATGAATTACTGGAACAAAAGGGAAAAGTACGACAACTGCTCTACTTTACGAAGTAGTAAAAAATCAAAAAGAAAATACATTTTTGCTATGAAATATCTGAGTACCTATTTTTGAACAAATTGAAAATTTTGATAATGACAGTACTCTCGTGATTGAGTGTTCTTCTCACCAACTGCAATATATCAAAACTTCTCCACATATTGCGATTTTGTTGAACCTATATCCTGAACATTTGGATCATTACAATAATTTACAGGAGTACTACGATTCAAAATTAAATATTTTCAAATACCAAACTGAATGAGATTTTGCAATTTTCGATGAACAAGTGACTTCTCTTGTCCCCCTTTACTGAAGGGGGGTGGCCGAAGGCCGGGGGATTTTTAAAAATCCTTACCCCGATAAATCCTCCGATTTATCGAGAGTCCTCGACCCGGGACGGGATCGGGAGGGGAGCTCCTTTCTTAAAGGAGCACAATCTCCAACCATTTTTGAAATCGGAAAAGATATTCTCGTTCAATGAGATTTTGTAATGATGAATAGAGCCTCCCTTAGTAAGGGAGGTGCCGACCCTGAGGTAACGAATGGGGAGGCGGTAGGATTTTATAAACAAATCCCCTCTATCCCCCTCAATAAGGGGGACTCTTCAGCGGTAGGTTGAAAATTTTGAATCCCCCCTACCCACCTTCATAAGGGGGACTCAATGATAAGAGTCTACAATGTAAATGAAAAAAGAAATCTTCTCTGAGAACATAATTTGAGAAATATTATGAATATTTTTGTTGTGTGTGAGATTTTGAAATTAGATTTGGAGAAAGCGAAACAAGTGATAGCCAAATTTCAGCCATTGGAACACAGAATGGAATTAGTTTGAACATTTGATTGAGTGACTTATTACAATGACTCTATAGCTACAATTCCGGCTTCAACGATAAACAGTCTAAAAAGTATTCCAAATGTAAATACTCTGATTTTGTGATGAATGGACAGATGAATTGACTATTCTGATTTGATTAATTTTGTGAATGGTAGCGATGTAGAAAATGTGATTTGTCTACCAAAGACAGGTCATGATATTTTGCCGAGTATAACGAAGAAAACCTACAAAGTAGAAGATTTGCCACAAGCTGTAGAATTTGCAAAACAAGTGACAAAGAAATGATTTGTCTGCCTACTCTCTCCTGCTGCTTCAAGTTATACTTTTTTCAAAAATTTCGAGGAAAGAGGTAAAATGTTTAAGGAGTTAGTGAAGGAATAAAATTTTAGGCTTAATGGTTGATTTTTTTAGCAATATCAATATAATTACATTAATCAAAACAAAACATTAACTTAAACTCGGGGACAGGAGATATCTGAACATATTAAAATATGGCAAATGTAACTCAAAAACAGCTCCAAGAATTGGTTGATGATCTAAAAAATGATCAATACCTCCATGTCGGTTTGGTTTTCAACAATTGGCGTTCTCGTCATAATCTCAAAAATTTAAGTATAGCTCAAATTTCTCCACTATTGAAAATAGAGTAAAAAAGTAGGAATTATGATTAAGATGCAAAAAATTTTGGTTGTAACACCAAGTATCGAATTAGCTTTGGCATTCAAAAATGCCTTTGCAATGTATGATGTCGACATTCAACATGTTTCCAATTATACGGAGGCTATATGTATAATACAAGAGCACTCCATTGATTTACTCATAACCGAGTATTTTTTAGAAGCTGGAAACGACATTGAATCAGCCTTTGAAACACGGAATTGGGAAGTAGATCTCATTGAGTATGATATGAGACGGCACAATGCCTATCAAAATGATTTAGTATGGCTTAGGAGTGAAATTTCAATGAGAGATAAAGAGAAATTATTTCCATTGGGACGCAGACTATCAATAGATGCAGATTTATTTATGGTCAAGAATATCATACTTTGGGATCTCTACGACAAACCTTTTTATCAAGATCAGATAGAAGGAATTGCACTCTATCTCAGCGAATATGGCAGATATCTGTACTATTCGATGCATAAGCCCGATATTACTTCAAAGGAGTTTTGCAAATTTGTAAGAGACAAGAAATTTTTGGACCTGAAAAAAGTCTATTAACCCGCATTATTCGCGGGTTTTTTCTTAAACGAAAATTTTTTGTTGTATTATACAAATAAAATCATATATTAAATTTAGATGTTTTTTATTTACATAAATCAATGTTTGTGATGGGAAGTGATCATTCTTATTGAATTATAGCGTTTTTTGATAATTCAAATTGAGAAAGAGAATTCCTTTTGATAAATCAAAAATCTGATAATTGATCTTTTCGATGATTTCCAAAATGACACGCCGAAAAGTGAGAAAACGGATTTCAAGCAGCCAAGAGAGAATTTTGGGAAGAAGTTGGAATCAAGCATGTACAGGCTATCTGAACTGAAACATTTGATACTGATTATATCTTTCATAGATTATGAATGCCTGAAATCCACAAAACAGTGACATTTTGGGTTGGACAAGTAAAAAATAAAGATGTAAAAATTCAAGAAGAAGAATTGAATGGATATAAGCGAGCCAATTTCGAAACTGCTATAAAATTATTATCACACGAAAATTATAAAGACTTACTTGAAAAAGTAGCTAAGTACATTGATATGGAAAAATAATGATATTTGGTTGAAAAAATTTTGCGAAAAAATAAATTAGCCGATAGCTTATAGCCAATAGCTAATAGACCGGCTATCAGCCATTAGCTATCAGCTAAAAGTTTATTTTATAAACTTTTATTAAATGTTGATTGATATCGTTGAATGATATGATAAAGAAAAAAAGGAATTTTTGCTATGAATTTGGGAGCAAACCATTTTGAATTTAGCGACAAAATGTGATACTAAAAAGATTTTTGCATTTTTGAAAAATGTGTGAATCGTAAATATTGATGAGCACGAGCAAAAAGTTTATGTCGGAGTATCAAATGAAATTTCAATGGCTTCGATAAAAAAGTTTTTGGGAAAACAGATAAAAGAATCAATCAAAACGGTCTACAATCCTCAATTTGATGTAGATTTCGTGATATATACTCCATTTTTGAATTGATGAGATTTGACCTTGGATTTGAAAAAAGTTTTGAATCTAAAAGAAGATAAAAAAACAAGGACAATTGAGCCAAAAATAAAGAATAAATTATCTGAATATTTTGGTATATTGTTTGATCCAAAATTTACTTTTGACAGTTTTGTGGCTGGTGCAAATAATAATTTCGCATTTTCAGCCGCAAAAGCAGTAGCAGACAATCCATGAACAGCATACAATCCCCTATTTTTGTATGGAAATGTAGGACTTGGAAAGACACACTTGATGCAAGCAATTTGAAATCAGATTATGGCAAATAATCCAGATAAGGTGATAGTTTACCTACCGACAAGTAAACTAATTGATGAAATAGTTGAAGCTCTGAAAAAAAATAATTTGAATACATTATTATCAAAGTTTGATAATGTAGATGCATTACTACTTGATGATGTACAATTTTTGTCTGGAAAAGACAAGACACAAGAAGTCTTTCACAATATTTTCAATGATTTTGAATCAAAGCAAAAACAAATAATATTGAGTTGAGATCGTCCTCCAAAAGAGTTGATTAATATTGAACCAAGATTAAAAAGTAGATTTGGAAAATGAATCGTAGTGGATTTAAAATCTCCAGATTTTGAGACGAGAATTGCAATACTTCAGTCAAAATTGGATGCGAAAGGAGAAAGTATGGACTACGAATTATTGGAAATTATAGCAAAATATATCACAAGCAATGTAAGGGAATTAGAATGAGCACTAAACACGCTTTTGACTAGGAAAAATTTAATGTGATGTGATTTGAAAGAAGATGATGTTATAGATTGTTTGAGGACACTTGGATACATTGAAGCAAAAAATGAAATGGAAAATAGCAAAATAGCTGAAATGAATACAAAATCAGCTCAAAATTTCTGAAAAATAGTAGAAATGGCCGCAGAATATTATGGACTTTCAGTCAGTGATTTAAAATCTGATAGCAGAAAACAAGAAATTACGATGGCAAGACAACTTTTGATGTTGATCGCAAAAAAATATTACGGATGGACTTTGGAAAAAGTTTGAGATTATTTTGGATGAAAAAATCATGCCAGTGTAATTTACGCTATCAATAATATTGAGAAAAAATTAAAATCAAATAAAGAATTAGCTCATGACTACAATGTCTTTGTAGAGCGAGTTGAACAATAGCATTATCTATTTTAGAACGCCCATGACTAAAGTCATAGGCTTATCATGTCAATGTCCTTCGGACATAAATTATCCAACAAAAGTCCCAAAGGGACGAATCTTTTTCCTTTCAAAGAATCGTCGCTTCGCGACTTTTTATCTTTGTTTACTTTGTAACCAACGGTTAAAACCGTTGGTTAAATAAAAATATTTTTAGTGAATTGTCGCTTTGCGACTAATATAAAAAAATTCCAGAGATTATCCATTAAAAAATTCTTCCCCACTGGGGGATGCCTGTCCCATCTTTAGCGGGATTGTTCTGTCGAAGACTCCTCCTCCCCAAGGGGAGGAATTTTCGCTCTGCTCGCCAGCTCCCTCCCGATTGATCGGAGAGCTCCCCGTAGGGGGCAATTTCCCACCACTTTGTGGCTTTCCTCCTCAAATAGAGGAATATTTTTTTTATTTCCTCTTTTTAATCAATTTTTTCATTTGATTTATATTTGTAGTGGTTTTATATCAATCTGGCAATAATTCGCTCAATGTATGAATTTTGTAGTGTCATCTGACATCTCAGTTTATAATTCGAATATCTCTTTCAAGTATTTGAGAAAATAGAGTGATATACTGCAAACACGCTCAGCATGTAGGAGTGAATTTGGAATCTACAGTACAAAGTGCCACTATATCATATTTTCAATTTGCGATACAATTGTCCAATGCGCATCTCTCTGCACAAGTTCAGAGTCAACTAATTACACTTTCTACATTACATCATCAAATGATTGTTCAATCAGAAATCAAGACACTGGCTCACACTTTGTGCAATGAACGAATCGGAAAAGCATTTTTACGAGTATCTTTCGCAATTTTTATCATTTTTTTTATGAGTTTCTCTGATATTGGAGAAGTGTTTTCCATTTTTTATTTTATTTTTATAAATTATTTTATTGTATTGTGACTGGCATATCATACAAAGTATATGATAATCTCAGAGAGTATGGTCACGATGGTGCATCATTTGGTAATGTAACTTTAATTTTTGGTTTAAATCAAAGTCTATTTACATATCATACATGTGCATAGTTGTCATTTCTATAAAACAAAATTTTTGGCTCTGTGATGTCTGTGTAGCTGATTAAATCATGCTCAAAAGTTTCGTCTTCTGTCACACCTCATATTAATGTGAAATTTTCACTGTTAGTACTAAAATCTACTGTGGCTCAGCTAATTATTTCTCCATCTCATCAATAAACTAATCACTGGATACTTGTATAATGTCCATCTTTACTTCCTCTCAAATCCTCTATCCAAAAGTAATCTGAAAATGTAAGTTCTTTTGGTGTTCAAGGAGTCAGGCTTCACAAGGAAATATTTACTGGAGTTCATATAATTAATCATTGTCATTGGATAGTCAAAGTCAAAAGTGCAGTATTTTGCGCAATACAAAAAAGTCATCATAAAAGCATGACTATTGATAAGGATGATACTATAAACTTGCGATAAAATTTCATGTAACGTATTAAGGTATAATGTATAAATATATATAGTATTGATAGGTCGAAAATCAACCTCATTTAAGTTTATAATCACTAATATATTAAATTATCTAGGACAAATCTATTTTTGTGAGTATACATCTATACTCAAGGTTTTAGTTTTGTCCTTTCAAAATCTTTTTAAGATGCAGTAATTGATACTGTTAACGTTCCAGTATAAGTTCCTGAAGGACTACCTGCAGGAATTGTTATTTTTATTGTTTCTTTTTGTTCAAATGTTCAAATTTTATTAGCTGACTTTGCAAATACTTTTTGTTGTGTGCTTAGTGCTTTATCTGTTACTGTTTGGTGGTAAGATGTTTCAAATCAAGCACTTACAGAAGTTCATGAACTAGTTAATTTAACGTTTCAAGATCAAATTTTCACTGATGAACTTTGTGTTAAATCAGTTGATTTTAAATACACATTTTCAAGTGTTGATGCATATAGATTGCAAGATAAATTATTATCTTGTGTTACAGTAACTTGTGAAATTGCTGCTCCTGTTGTATATGAATAATTTGCCCGTGTACAAGTTGAAGTACCACCACTATTTAAATTTAATGTAATTGTATAATCTGCAGCATTTGTATTATTACTTCTAAATCACATAATAATCAATCATAGCGCTACTAATCATACCATTCAAAATTTTAATCATTTTTTCATCTTTTTGTTTATTTAAAATATAAAATATCACTAATTACTTTTGATTAGGATAATATAATTTGTTTTTGAAATGTCCTAGATAATTTAATATATCGGTTTTTATATTTTAATGATCATGCAATACTTTTCACCTTCATAAGTATTTTTATTTTATTCAGAATTTTTTATTTGTCAAATTTTTGGGGACTTTTTTTATTATTTTATTTGCTTTTTTGTAATAAAAGCATAAAAGCGTATTGTTTTTATCATTTTCACGCTATATTATGAAAAAACTAGTATGTTTACTATCTTTATTTTTTCCATTTATGGTATTTTCCGATGTTCTTCCTGAACCTTTTGAAAATAATAGTGAAGAAACTGAAATAATTGGCGAAATACCTGATACAATAGATATAGAAGGGAATAATATAGAAGAATCATCTAACACAAAAAATGAAAACATTATTGAAGAAAATATGAATGAGATTGATAATAGTAATGGGTATGAAGAAACTATTAGTGATGAAATTTTAGATGAAAATAGTATTAATGATATAAGTACAGAAAAAATTGAAGATGACTTTGATCCATTAAGTCACCTATATTTTTGATTCTGTAATGAATGATTTGACAACTTATCTTTATCATTAAATGCTTGATTACAGCAACAAAAGCCTTTTAAAGTATGTGTTATTTGGAGTAATAATAGTGATAGAGATATTTTTATTGATGTATGAATTGAGTGAAGTGAATTAGATTGAAATTGAGACGCCACTTGTGCTATATGATCCGACTTTAAAAAATTTGTAACATCATGAGAACTTGGAGAAGTTGTTGTACCCGCAAATAATTATGTGATTAAAGAATTTGAAATCACAATGCCAATATGATACGATTGAGAACAATATTCTTGCCTAACTTATAATGTAATAAATAAAGATACTGATAATTGATGAATTGCAATTGTAATTAGAAAAGCTTTCTCAATGCACTTATTTGTCTGAGCCTTGGATTGAATAAAAAACGAACTTACAATAACTGATTTAGCAA
>CALCYP010000096.1 GCA_937906635.1 uncultured bacterium
TTGCACAAAAATAAAGATGAAGTAAAAGAAATAGTGGAATGAGATGAATGTGGAATGAAAGTAAAGGTCTGAAAGAAGATTGAGGAATGAGATGTTTTAGAGTTCCGAGAAATGCAAGAAGTGAAATAAATAGATGAGAAAGATTACGGAAGATTACAGATTTTTATTTGAATATTCTGTGATTATTTGTACAATAATTTTTGTTTTTTAGATTCTTCACTTCGTTCAGAATGACTAATAATATGAAATTAATAGTTTGATTGTGAAATCCTTGAGAGCAATATAGAAATACGAGGCATAATATATGATTTGCTATGCTCGATGAATTCGTAAATTCAAATAATTTATGAGATTTTTCTTATGATAATAAATATGGTTGAGAAACCTTCACTACTCTGCTCGATTGACAGAAAGTCGCTTTTCTCAAGCCTATGGAATATATGAATAAATCTGGTTGACCTGTCTCGAAATTAGCAAATTTTTACAAAATTGAATCAAAAGATATTTTGATAATTCATGATGAGATTGATTTGCCTGTTTGAACTGTAAAATTGAAATTTGGTTGATGATTAGCAGGACATAATTGATTAAAAGATATTGCTTTGAAATTGTGAACTCAAGATTTTTGGAGGATAAGAGTTTGAGTTGATAGGCCTAATAATAAAATCCCCCCTACCCCCCTTAATAAAGGGGGCAATATGAGTGTTGCTGATTATGTTTTGTGAAATTTTAGAAAAGAGCAAATTGAAATAATTAAAGATAAATATTTGGATATTGAAAAATTTATTTTCGAATTTTTGTGAAAGTAATTTATTTAAAAACTCGAGTAAGATTTTACTCGAGTTTGCTTTTAAATACCGAACGAAACAAGAGCTTCGTTGCCAGAAATGCTGAGTAATTTTATTTTGACTTCAGCTTCTTTGTCTTGTTTCCACTTTTTGCTGTACCAAGGTTTTTTGTAGACTGTATACCAATTTTCAGCAATGTACTTGACTACAAATCCAAAGATTTTAGAAACATTTATAAGATAAATTTCATCGATTTTGAGGCAAAATGTGAAATCGTCTATTGCTGTTCCTTTGATATCAATTTGTTGATTTGGTTTTTTGATATCTTGAAACAGGTAGTTTGTGTCGTAAAAACTAATTGTAATGTCTTGGAAGCAGTAGTGATGGTAACATTTGTCGCTGACTTTTGCTTCAAATATTCCAATTTGACAAGGTATGTTACCAATCTCATCGTGTTTTAGTTCTAATTTTCTATTCATTTTTTTTAAATTTTATGTTTATTCTGCAACTTATTATATATAAATCAAAATAGATATCAATAGACTGTTAGAATCTATTTGGATTTGTTGTAGTATGAGCTTGTAAAGTCGGTAAAATAATCGTTTTTTAAAAAGTCCTCCTTGATGAGGACTTTTTTTGTTTATGTTTGTTTTGTTTTTATTCAAATATGCTTGAAAAGCTGTTTGCTAATTCTGTAAACCAATCACCAATCGATTTAAATCTTATGTTTGATGGTATTTCAAAAGCATTGATATTTTTCACTGCCTCATTACAATTTTTGAAGCTGTATGCATCATCATCTAGTAATGCTTCCAATTCTTCAAGTGCTGTTGATTCTGCATCAGCGACCATTCACATTCCTGTTCATATAGCATCTCATCGAACATATAATTTATTGTTTTTTATTAGTGAAGATACATTTCCTTCATTGTGTATTTTAAGGTTTTCTCTTAATTTATTGTCTTTTACGTAAATCATTCATGATCCGTAATCATCGTCAGATTCATAATATGAGATTTCACATGTTAATGCTTTGTTTTTCTCATATATTTCAAGGATTTCTTGTGTCGTGCTTTCTGGAGAATCTTTTACATTATCAAGTCTTGCTTTTCCGTGTCTCATAAGCATAAGCATTACGTATCATCTCAATTCGAAATGTTGAGGTCGGTCACCATATATTTGTGTCATAATTTCATCTCTCTTTAATGCTTCAAGGTGCTTTCCATACCATGCTCATGGATATGTGTTTTCAGCTTCTGATTGTAAATTGTAAGCATCTCCATAAATCAATCTAGATAATGTGGTTCCAAATTCAGCTCTCGTCACCAATCAGTGTGGATAGAATGATTTCATTGGAGTCTTTCAATCTGATTCTAGTCACATAATATTTAGTTCACATGCTGTTTTCATATAATATTTCATTTCAGCACTCGAATTTGCTATATCGTTGTATGCGGTACATCCTGATTTTCCAGCTTGTGGTTCTAAGTCTAATACATTGATTGCATATTGACTAAGCATCTTAGCGAGCTCGTCTCTCCTAATTACTCAATACATGTTTGCATCATCAATCGGACATATTGTAGTCATTCCATGTATGTATGCATACAAATATGCTGTTTTCATTTCAGTATTAAAGTTAGATTCCATTACATTACAAATATCTATTATTTCATCATCTCATTCACAAGTTCAATCGTAGTAGCTGTCCGAGTAGTCTCCATCTGGACAGTAATCTTTCTTTAATGATCATCATCCACCTCCGCCACCTCATCATTGGATTGTAAATGTTGATATTGTCAGTACTTCACTTGTATTTCACGCTTCGTCTGTCACTGTGATTGTACATCCAGAGTATGTTCAAACAGGTAATGTATTTAATGTTATTGTGTTATTTCCGGATACTGCTCAAGTTGTACTTGAACTACATGCACCACTATATGTTATTGTACCTGATTTAGTAGAACTGAATGTATAATCTGGTGTCGTGTCTGTCGTGGTTCATATTGGTGTGACTTCGGCTAATATTGGAGCAGCCTTGTCTATCCATGTAATGTTTTCTGATGTACAAATCTTTGTATTTCATGCATTATCGCTAATTGTCAAACTACAATTTTGATCATTTCATGTGATTGTACAGCTTCATGTTGATATATTGATTTGAGATATAGTATCATATGATCATGATAATACAACTTCTACATCTCAACTTGTTAGTGCTCCACTTCATGGATTGTATGACCAATCTCCACATATTGGGTTGCTTGTGTCTAAATTGATTCCTTGTGATACTACTGGCTTTATGTTGCAATTTCATGCATTATCGCAGATGTTTACATCTGTAATACTACATGTCTGTCATGTTCATTCTGTGTCAATTATACACGAAATTGTGTTCGTTCAGCTGATTCCTGCTCATGTATCGTCATATATAAATGAATATTGTAAATCTCAAGTATACCATCATGTCGTTGTTTGTGTTTCTCATGAAAGATATGGAGGTGTTTTGTCTATCCATCGAACATTTGCATGTGCATTTCCACTAATTCCAAGATTATTTGTGAATTCAAACGTAAATGCTCAATTTTCATCAAATATATGCCCTGTTTCATTGAATCAGTTTGCTCATTCGCTACATCATGTCAATATCGCTTCTACACTTCCAGAAGTTCGTTGTCAGCTGGCTGGTGTGTATTCTATATCACAGGTAGGAGCTTGACTATTGATCAAGAGAGTCCATGTTTCGGATTCGCTTGTATGTCATAAAATATCTGTAGCATCCACTTTCCATGTATATGTTCAATCTGGTAGGGTTGTTTCGATACTTGTATTTCCTGTATTTCATGTATATATCTCATCTGTTCATGAATATACTACTATATTGTATCATCAGCTGATAGCTTGACATTCATTATCATCAAATATAGCATTCCATACGAAATTTACATATCATGTTAATATGGCTCAACTAAATGGATTATTTAATGATATGCTTGGTCATGAGTGAGATATTCATGTAATATTATATGGTATCTGAATAGTATTTCAAGCAACATCTCTAATGTATCCTGTTCCACTTCAATTTTCTATCAAAACTAATTTATTATTTCATGTCCACTCTCAATCATTTCGTTTGTATGGAGAATCAGGTAGTCCGTTATTATCCGATCATGATAATGTAAGTACTACATTTCCACTTGTACATCAGTTTGTCAAATTTCAAGATGGATAATTGATGATTATCTCTCAAGTAGGTCATGCTGTATCAATATTTGTGGCACCACTTGAAGTACATGTTTTTGTTCTTCATGCATTATCGCTAATTATAACACTACATCTTTCATTGTATTCTTCTATTGTACAGATTCACCCTCATGTCAATATTCATGATATTCCATCTGTACTTCATGCTAATGTCGCTGTTACATTTCCACTTGTCGGTGTACTTAAACTTGGATTGTATGTCCATGTTCCACATTCTGGATCTGTCTTGTCCAATTTATATGTTCCACTTGCTACTTTACTATTTCCTGCTTTATCATATGCACATACATACAAGTATCTTATTCACTCTGTACTACCTGTTATTGTCGTTCCACTTGTATATGTTGTTCAACTTGCCCAACATTGTTCTAATGTTGCTGTCGTTACTCATGTCCAATAATATTTCGCGTTTCCACTCAATCATGACGTTGCATCACTTGCCGTCAATCTTATACTTATATCTCCTGTCTTCCAATCTGTGCCACTATTCGTCATTCCTACTGTTGGAACATCTGTATCGATACCAGTCACAGTAGTAGTACAATATCAAGTAGTTCCTACATTATTTTTAACATATCAAGTATAAGTTCAATTTTGAGTTACAATTTTAGGAGTATTAGTAGTAGTCATATTATCGAATCCAGTCCAACTATATTGACTCATTCAGTCTGGAGTAAGAGTCAAAGTAACAGAACCACTTGTCCATGAATTTGGTTCCAATGTGATTGAACAAGTTGCAGCTGAATTATCTACTTTAATTCCACTTGATCGATATGGATCTGTTTGGATTAATACATTTCCAATTGTTCCACTGATAGCAAATTGTGCTTCTCATTCACGAACTCAAGTATATGATAGGTCAAAATATTGAGCTCATGCATCAATAGATCATGTTACGGCATCTCATGAAGAAATTAAAAATTGAGATAGTCTATTTACTATATTATTAATTGAATTTAGCATTCCACAATTTAGTTCCATTATTCATGTTCAGTTTACGTTTATTAGTGTTTGGGTTGGAGCATGCCACTGACATGTAAATATTCCATTACTTCCGTCAAGTACTGCAATATTATTTCCTGATGTATATTCATTTTCGATTCATGGAACATTTTTTATAGCTCATGTTTTCAATCATAGATTTGATATTCAGGCTGTATTTCATGTAAATGTGAATGTAAATGTTTTTTCGTTTTCTGTTCATGTAATAGTATCAGAGCTGTTTGATACTATTATTATATTTCTGTTGTAATCGAGATCTCTTTCTCTTAATCCTGTTGTTAAAATTCAATAGCTGTTTTCACATGATACAGTAATTGTTCAAGTTTGTCATACAGTTACCATTTCTGTACCTGTGATAGTACATTTTGGTCTATTGTCATCATTGTCTATTACTTCAATTTCTGGTGACCATTCTGTTTGTCCATATAGATATCATTGTGCACTACCGCTAAGTTGCAATTGTATTTCTCATTCTCTTTGTCATGTGTAGTAAAATCTTATTGTTTCAGGATATTCACTATTTGGTATGTCTAGATTTCAAGTGATAATGCTATCTAATCTACCTGAGTAATTCATGATAGATCGTATTCGATTGATATCATCCGCATGTAATTGTCGTCCTGGACACGTGAGGTCGATATATGCAGGGACTCAGATTCAAATTGGATTATTTGTTGGTTCTCATCGTGTACATCATCCAAAAATATCTGTATAAACTTCTATATTATCTGATGTTCATTGAGCTAAGGTTACATAATTATTTAATGGTATTGAAGTTAATATGAATTGCGTTGCTCATGTTTGATTTCATGTGTAATTTACGTTGAAGTTTAATCCTGTTTGATAAATTAGAACATTTAGATTGCTACTTGTTATTGCAGAATTTATTTTTATAGCGTCTTGGATTGACATGGCAGTTAAAGGACAGTCTAGTCAAATAGATCAAGTATCATTAATTCTTAATATATTAGGATTTGGTGTTTCCCAGCCACAAGTTAATGTGCCGCTATCAATTACATTTATTCAATCTCATGATATGTAATTGTTTGATACGCTTGAGTATGAGATTGCTCATGTTTTAATTCCGAAATTGGTGTATCATACACGTTCTCATGTAAATGTCATAGAATATATTGTCTTGTTTGTTGTTGTTGCTTGATTGATATTATTGATTGAGATGATGTTTCCGCTATAATCTAATCCAGTAGTAGTCAAAACTCATCGATTTGTTCAAGAACATGTTACTGTAATTGATCATGTATATGCTTTTGGTATAATTGTTGGATTTATTTCTATTTCACATTGTGGCTTTTCTACTGTGTATTCATCATCTGCTGTAACTATAATTGTTCATCATGTTTTTATTTTGTTTTTAAAATTATATTTTATTCAATCTATTGTTAAATTTCCACCTTCGATGATATCTATTGTTGTCGATCATGAAGAATTTCATGTAAATGTAATATAAAATACTGGGTCTGTATAATTATAACTCTGTTGATGAAGTAACGCTCAATCATTAATATTTCACGTTTCTATTATTCCTCAATTACTTAGTTGTATAATGCTCCATAAATCATTTAGGTTACTAAATCAAGTTATCGTTCCAGAGCAAGCTAATTTAATTTGTCATGTTTCTCAAACATTTATGTTTGTTGGATCTTCTTGCCATATATATTGTATATTTACTTCATTACTTGATACGGTAATATTATCTCATGTTACGATTCCTGTATTTCATAATATAGAATTCGCTTTTAGTTTGAATTCACTAGTTCACTCTGATATTCAAGTATATGTAAATGTACAATTATATTTAGTGTGATCGTTATTCCGTTCACAAACTGAAGTATCAGATAATGCTATGATGTCTGTGCTATATTCTATGCCTGTGTTTGTAGGTGGCATAGGGGAAGTTGTCAAACCTTCACAAGATACGGTTGCAGTTCATGATTCATTAATTGTTATTCATGTTTTTGAAATAATAATATTACAACTAATATTATCTGATGTATTTACATATATAGTATCTGACTCGACGTCTTTTGTTAATCAAATTGCTTTTTTTCATGTGCCATTTATATATATAGTTGTATTTCATCCACTTTCCCCTCTATATATAAAAGATGCTGAAGAGTTGCTTTTTATATCTCAATGATCTCGTAATATTATTTTTATTTTTGTTTCATCTCATACAGATACATATGATTCAAATATAGTTTCTGTATAATTTTCACAAATAATACTTCAGTTTCATGTTTCTCAGACCGTTAATCAGGTCTTTTCTAATGTGAATCTACATGATGGTGATTCGGAAACTGTAATATTATTAGATTGCACCTGGTTGATTGACAATTCGTCAGATGTTTGTTTATTTATTTGAAATTTTGTTGTTCATGCTCAAGTTCATTGATAAATGAATGTGTATTTTTTTCATATTTCACTTCATTTGGTTTGATCTTCTTGTTCTCATTCTCCATCTCCATCTCCATCTCCATCTCCATCTCATTTTATTAATGATGATTTCTCTATTATTATTGTATCGTTATTTATACTTGTCTCTTCCCAATTTAGAATCGATAAAACATTTCCACTATAATCTAAATTTCCTCATGTAATGGATCCACTTATGTCGTAGCACCAAAATGACGCACTTCATGTCTCATTTACTTTTAATGATGTGTTTGAAACTGTTATTTCAGTACAAAATGGTTCTATTACTGTGATTTTATCTGTTTCTGTGCCAGAAATTCATAATGTTGTTGCATTATTTCATGTGATTGATATTGTTGTGTGCCCACTTCACATTCATTTGTATGTAAATGTTATGCTATATTCTTTAGTTCATCTCTCATTTTGTCATTGCATGAATTCAATTTCATTTCATGTTCATCGTTTTGTAACTTCTATTGTGCTACTATCGTATGTTAGATTTCATGTGCTTAGATTACTAGTAACTCAGCTACATGTTACCATTCATGTTGCAGATTTTCATACAAATATTTCTGGAGCATTTACATTTATAGAACAATATGGGTCTGTCGTATTTTGTTCAATTACAGTAATACCTGATCCTGAAACATCATTATTCCCAACATAGTTATTATAAAATACATCTTTTTTTAAAGTTAATTCACTGTATCATGTTTTCAATCACTTGTATCTTATTACATATTCTATTGTATCATTTCATCTATCATTTGTATTTCATCCTTCTTCATCTTCTTTTAATGAGTTTGGTGTTGGGATTCCAGATTGTATTGATATTATTTCTCAGCTATACAAAAAATGCTGTCAAGTTAAAACGGTTGGCGGTTGTCCGTTTACTCCACTACATGTAATGGTTGCTGATCATCGTCCTCATGAATATATTGTAGTAGGCGAATTCACAATAGTACATTCTGGTGGATTCATTTGATTTTCTGCTGCATGCGTTCCTATATCCTGAAATCAAAAAATACTTGTCAGTACAATTATTGCAGCTATTCAGAATCCTCACAGGACATAGTGATGTCTTTTTAGCTTGATAGTTCTAATTTTTTCTAAATGTTTGTGTAAGTGTTGTTTTAACATGATTTTGTTTGTAAAGTTATAAAATTTTCTTTCTTTTATGTTAATCACAATTTTTTATAAATCAAAAAATCGACCATTTTATAGAAAATATTAATTGACATTTTTGTATAAAGTTATAGAGTCTTTGTTTTTTTCCCTCTGTCATTTCGAATGTGAGAAATCTACTGCCATGTCATTTCGATCCCACAGTATTGTGGGAGAGAAATCTATATAAATATATAATGGATTTCTCGTCACTACGTTCCTCGAAATGACTCATTCCCTTCGTCATTTCGACCCTGCAGAATTGCGGGGGAGAAATCTATATAAACATATACTGGATTTCTCGTCGTTTCACTCCTCGAAATGACATATTTCCTTCGTCATTTCGACCCTGCAGAATTGCGGGGGGAGAAATCCATATAAACATATACTGGATTTCTCGTCACTACGTTCCTCGAAATGACAGACTTCCTCATTAGCACTAAATGTTTATCCATGCCTTAATTTTATCTTGAATTATCTTTTTATAAGAATATCTTTAATTATTAATCTTTCCACGATTCATTGTGGGGTGCTTCGATCCAATTTTTAATTATTAATTATTCTCCATGCAAACATTTTTTGAGTCATTATGAGTACAAATTCCAGAAATTTATTTACCAAAAGATTGAGTTGATTTGACAAAATGGTCTGTTGTTGCTTGTGATCAATACACATCACAGCCAGATTATCGAGATTGAGTGAAAAATTTTGTTTGAGATGCTCCATCTACTTATAAACTAACTTTCCCTGAAATTTATTTAAATGATCCTGATAAAGAAGAAAGAATTGCAAAAATTAATCAGAATATGAGAGATTATTTGGATCAATGAATTTTGGAAAATAAATGAGTTTGATTTATTTATTTGGATAGACAGACATCACAAGTGAGATCCAGAAAATGATTGATTATGGCTTTGGATTTGGAGAGGTATGACTTCTCAAAATGATCTCAGACATTGATTAGAGCTACTGAATGAACAATTATAGAGAGGATTCCACCAAGGATGAGAATTAGAGAAAGTGCTCTTTTTGAATTACCACATATTTTGGTTTTGATTGATGATCAAAAGAAACAAGTGATAGAGCCATTGGCAAATAGGACTGATAAATTCAAGAAATTGTATGATTTTGATATGATGATGGATTGATGACATATTACTGGATATCAAGTAACTGACGAAGAGTCGATTAATTGAATCATCGCTTGATTAACAGCATTAGCTGACAAAGAAGCATTTAAAGAAAAATATTGAGTTGGAGATAATTTATGAGTTTTGCTTTTTGCTATGTGAGATGGAAATCATTCATTTGCTACAGCAAAGGCAGTT
The DNA here is from genome assembly GCA_937906635.1 of uncultured bacterium. Classification (GTDB taxonomy): domain Bacteria; phylum Patescibacteriota; class Gracilibacteria; order Absconditabacterales; family Absconditicoccaceae; genus JALOAF01. Next base: position 9,980 of record CALCYP010000096.1, read on the forward strand.
TGGGAGACAAAGAAAAAAGAATTATCTGAAGAAGAGAGGAAAAATCATCCAGCAAGGTTTGCTATCGTTGAAATTGAAAATGTACATGATAATTGAATTAATTTTGAGCCAATTCACAGAGTATTATTCAATGTCGATCATGAGCATTTGTACAATGAAATGGTAAAATATTTCAGAAATATTTGATCAGATGTAGAAATACAACATTTTGGTTCAAAAGAAGAATTGAAAGAAAATTTGCAAGAATCAAGTAGAGAAGAGCACTTCTTTTGGTGAGCAAATAGTGATTGATACGATATAATTTGAATAAAGAATCCGAAATTAAATTTGGAAGTAGGAAATTTGCAAGCATTTTTGGATGAATATTTGAAAAATAATCATGATGTGACAATTGATTACGTTCACTGAGAAGATGTAGTTGAAGAATTATGAAGGAAAAAATGAAATCAATGATTCATGCTTCCAATAATGGATAAATCAGATTTTTTCAAGACTGTGGTTTTGGATTGAGCTTTGCCAAGAAAAACTTTCTCAATGTGAGAAGCTGAAGAAAAGAGATTCTATTTAGAGGCAAGGAAAATCGTGAAATAATTAATAATGTTTTCCCGGGGCACCTTGGTGATGTTCAGTAGACCCCGGGGTTTTTTAACCCCGGGGTCATTTTTTCACCCGGGTGTTGTGTTTTGGTGAGATTGTTTTAGAATAATCAAACTTGCATTGGTCATTTTTGTTCAACTTTTGGTTGAATATTTTTTAGAAATGGGAATTCTTGTGTGATTTTTTCTCGTGAATTGTAAATTTGGATTCACAACTCCTCTGCTTTAGTCGCTTTGCTACCTGGTTTTTCTCAGATAAACATGATTTGTGTACTTTTCGTAGGATTAGAATCAAATACAAATCAATTTTTTTCCATTTCTGTGATGATTTCGGGTCTTGAAATCTCAAAAGATCATGTGATACAGAAATGTTTTGCGTCTGAATTTTGCTTTTTCTCTTGGTAACAATTGAAGTTTAATCATAGATTTTCGAGCTGTTTCAATAATTCCTGATTTTTTTGTCGATATTTGATTATTCATTCGATGATTTTTTCTCCGACTCAATAAATTCAAGTCAAAAATTCTTGGTCAGTTAGATATTTTGTGATGTCTTGTAATTTTGTTTCTCAATTTAGATTTTGTGCGATTCAATTGCAGATATCTTTTGCTGTCTTTTTCCCTATTCATGGAATTCAAAGTCAGTTTAGCAATCTCCAAAAATCTTTTGTTTTAGATTCTTGTAATTGTTTTTTGATTTCTGAAACTTTTTTATCGGCGAATCATGGGAATTTGCGGACTACTCTTTCTGTCTCGAAATCTAATAATTTATATAAATCAGCAATATTTGAAATAATATTGTGCTCGACTAAAATATCTACGATACTTTCTCAAATTCATTCAATATCCATACATTCTTTGCTGACAAATCGAATGATTTTTTCTTTGGTTTGAGCTGGACAATTTGGGTTTGTACAGTAGTAGTGAATATCTATATTTGTAATCGGTCAATGACAGAAAGGACAAGAAACTGGAGCAGAAATTAGATTTTTATCAGTCCTGGACTCTTTTATCACAGATGTGATATATGGAATTACTTCCCCACTTCTTTGAATCCAAACAAAATCTCTATAATGAATGTCTTTTTCTTTGATGAAATCGAAATTATGGAGTGAAACTCTGGAAATGGTAACTCAGCTTAGTTGAACTGGGACGAGATTTGCAACTGGTGTGATGATCCCCGTCCTTCATACTTGGAAATCTACTGATTCAATTTGTGTACTGATCTGTTCTGCTGGAAATTTGTATGCGATTCATCGTCTCGGATGATGTGCCGTTGTTCATAATTTGTCTCTATTGTTTTGTCAGATTATTTTTATTACAAGTCAGTCAAAATCTATATTTTCTTTTTTCAAAAATTCTTTTGTCTCTGGATTTTCACATAATTGTACTACTTGTTGTATTGTATCAAATTCTTTGTTTCGTGGGTGTACTGGCAATCCTAATTCTTGTAGTGAATTGTCTATTTTTTGTTCGGAATAAATTATTTCATAGATACAGCATAGTAAATTTCTTTGTGCTGTGATATTTGGATCAAGTTGTTTCAAACTTCCTGAAGCCAAATTCCTCGTGTTTGCGTATGCGGTCTCTCATTTTGATTCTCTTTCTTTGTTTATCTTTTCCAATTCATCTTTTCAAATCAAGACCTCTCATCTAAATGAGCAAATTCATGGAATTTGAATCTTTAATTTTTGTGGAATTGATTTGATTGTTTTTACATTTGCTGTCACATCTTCTCAAATGTATCAATCTCCTCTTGTGATTCATTGTACAAAAATTCAGTCTTCATAAATTAATTCAATACTGAGTCAGTCGAATTTCGGTTCAACTAAATATTTGAAGTTTGTGTTTATTCATTCTTTTTCTCAGACTTTTTTTGCTCTTTCTGCTCGTTCTATTAAATCTAAAGCATTGTAACTATTTTCCAATGACAAAAGTGGTGCTTTGTGCGTTCATTTATTGAATCAGTCTTGGATTTGGTTTACTAGTTTCTGAGTCGGAGAATTTCAGCTAATCAAGTATGGAAAATCTTCTTCAATTTTTTTCAAATATGCAAAAAGTTCGTCGTACTCAAAGTCTGAAATTATTGGAGCTGAATCGATGTAGTAGAGATGGTTGTGATCTGAGATGCAGTCAATCAGGTCTTGGTAAATCTTTTTTATTTCTACATCAGAAATTTTTGATGGCTCTGGATTGCCATGAATGTAGTTTTGTAATTCTCTTGTTTGATC
>CALCYP010000097.1 GCA_937906635.1 uncultured bacterium
ATTCTATATTCTTTAACATAATCTAAGAATGCTGGCTGTCTAGTAAAATTTCAAGCAAACAACAATCTTGTTCAGATTTTACAATTATTTAGATATTGAAGTAATTCTTCTCTATTTATTCACGAATTTTCTTTTAAACTTAAACAAAATCCAAACCAACTTGGTTCTGAATTTTCTGTAGCTTCTGGTAAGATGAAATATTGATCTAATCAATTTTCAATAAACTTACTTTTTAGATAATTGAAGTTATCTTTTCTTTTCTGAATAAAACTTGGCAACTTTTCTAATTGTGCCACTCATATAGCAGCCTGCATATCTGTAATTTTTAAATTATATCCTATTTTTGAATAAATGTATTTATGATCAAATCCTTCTGGCAAGTCTCATAATTGCCATTTAAATCTCATTCCACAACTATTATCTTGACCAGTACTGCACCAGCAATCTCTTCCCCAATCTCTAAATTGCTTAATCAGCTTATATAATAATGGATTATTGGTAATCAGAGCTCCTCACTCTCATGTAGTAATATGATGTGCTGGATAAAAAGATAATGTTCATATATCTCAAAATGTTCAAATATATTGTCCATTATATGTTGTACCTAATGCATCACATGTATCTTCAATTAACCACAAATTATTTTCTTTACAAAGTTTTCTTATCTCTCAAAGATTAAATGCATTTCACAATGTATGAGCCAACATAATACACTTAGTTTTAGAAGAAATAGCTTTTTTAAGTGTGTCTATATTTACTTCATATGTTCATAAATCTACATCCACGAAAACAGGAACCAATCTATTTTGAATAATTGGAGTAATTGTTGTTGGAAATCATGCAGCAACGGTTATCACTTCATCTCATGGTTTTAATTGTCTATCTCATAATTCTTTTGATGTTAATGTTGTTAATGCAAGAAGATTTGCTGAACTTCAAGAATTGGTTGTTGCCACAAATTTTACTCAAAGAAAATCAGCCAATCACTCTTCAAATTTTTTATTCCATCTTCATTCTGTCCAATGACAATCCATAACAGCTTCCATCATATTATTGAGCTCATTTTCATCAAAAACTTTTCATGATACTGGCACAGGAGATTCTCATGGAATAAATGGTTTCTTTTTATCATCAATAAATGATTTTAATTCTTCTTTTGTATACATTCTTAATATAATCATAAATAAAACTTTTATTAATTTGTTACTCCTAATGAATTGATGATCGAGATTTCTATAGATAATTATCTATCTCTTTATTAGCATATATTTCTATATCTCATCAATCGTAATATTCTTTATAGAAGTTTAATGTTTTTATAAGAACATCATGAACATTATATTTTGGGTTCCATCATAATAGTGTTTTAGACTTCGTATTATCAAGGAGTAGAAGTCACGCTTCGTGCTTTCATTGATTCATTTCTGGTTTAATTTCATATCATCCTTTTCAAAGTATTTCTATGGATTGTTTAACAATGTCTATTACCTTTAAAGTATCAGTAATATCTGGTCAAAAATTATAAGCTCATTGATATTTATCATCTTCAAACATTTTCATTCATGCTATTAAATATCAGTGTAATGCATCTAATACATACTGCCAAGGTCTAACAGCATCAGGATTTCTAAGAATCACATTTTCATTATTTTGTAATGATCTTATAATATCTGGGATAAGTCTATCTTTAGCCCAATCTCATCATCAGATAACATTTCATGCTCTAACTACACAAATCTTTTTATCAGTTTTCTGTAAAAATGATTTCTTATAACTTTCAACAGCTAATTCCGCCATAGCTTTACTGCTTGAATATGGATCAAATCATCATAATCTATCATTTTCTCTGTATGGCCATAGTCGTTCTTTATTTTCATATACTTTATCTGTTGTAATAATTACTCATCATTTTATATATTCTTTAGTTCTAATTAATTCCATTATATTTACTGTTCACATAACATTTGTTTGCATTGTGTATACTGGTTCATCGTAACTTGTTCTTACTATTGGTTGTGCAGCTAAATGAAATATTATTTCTGGTTTGTATTCTTCTACGACATCTTCCAACTTTTTACAATCAGATATATCTCAAATAATTTGATTAATTTTATCGTTTAAATTTAAAACTGAAAATAAATCAGGATTTGTATTAGGCTCTAATCAATATCATACAACCTTAGATCATATTTTGTTGAGTCGATAACTAAGCCATGATCATTTGAATCATGTTGATCAAGTTACTAGAATCGTTTTTCATTTATAGAAATTTTGCAT
>CALCYP010000098.1 GCA_937906635.1 uncultured bacterium
TCCTTGCTGAGGGTTTCACCCTCAGCTATTTGATATTTCGTCCCTCCGGGACTATCCCTAAAATCACATAGTCGCGAAGCGACGATTCCTTGTTTAACCCATGGGTACTCAGTCGCAAAGCGATGATTCCATATCTAACCTATGACTTTAGTCATAGGTGATACAAAGCTACAAGAAACATCATAGTCGCAAAGCGACGACTCCTCTAATATATCTTTATCTAACCAACGGCTTTAGCCGTTGGGTACAAACGCACCATGGACACATAGTCACAAACCACCATCTGCTGACTATTGACCGCCGACTATTGACTGCCGACTGTTGACTGCCGACTGCTGACTGCCGACCGCTAAACTATCTCTTGAAAAGTCAAAACAAATAAATATCACATAATTATGGACATAATACAACTAAACGAATTTTTAAATTACAAAAAGAACTTTAATCCCGATCCACAAGATATCGTGGACATAATTATCTGAAAAGCAAAAAAATACCTCAAAGCGGACAATGTCGCCTCAGAAATTCAAAGGACATACGAATTTGCAAAGAAAGCTCACGAATGACAACTCAGATTATCTGGAGAGCCTTACATCATTCACCCTGTCGAAGCGACATTAATTTTGATGGAGCTAAAGCCAGACCTTGCATCAATTCAAACATGTCTCCTACACGATGTCATGGAAGATTGTGATGTCACCGCCGAGCAAATGGAAAAAGAATTTTGACCAGAAATATTGTCGTTATGCGAGTGACTAATTAAGGTTTCAAAGGTGAGATACAAATGAGAAGATAGACAATTAGAGACAATCAAGAAGACATTCCTCGCCATGGCAAAAGATTTGAGAGTAATTTTCGTAAAATTAGCAGATCGTATGCACAATATGCAGACATTGAGCTTCCATCCAGAGATGGAAAAAAGAGTCAAAATCGCAAACGAAACCATGAAAATTTATGTCCAAATTGCCAAAAGATTATGACTTTACCATTTCCAAGTTAAGCTCGAAAATGCATGTTTTTATGTGCTACATCCAGAAGAATTTGAAAAAATAAATAATTATTTGGTGAAATGATTTGCCAGCACCGATAAATATATCAAAAGATGAATAAACTGCATCACGAGTATGCTCCAAAAAGAATGACTTGAAAATTTTTCCGTGAGTGGAAGGATCAAAAGTCCATACAGGATTTGGGAAAAAATGAAATACAAATACCAGACAAATGAAATTTCAAATATTTTTGATTTATTGGCTTTTAGAGTGATCACATGAAGCATCGAAGACTGCTATACGACACTGGGAATAATTCACAAATACTACACTCCTCTAATAAAAAAAATCAAAGATTATATCGCAGTCCCAAAATTCAATTGATACAAAAGTATACATACTACGATTTTGTGAATGTTCAAATTTCCTGTCGAAATCCAAATTAGGACAAAAGAAATGGATGCTGTAGCAGAATATTGAGTAGCCGCACATTATGCATATAGCGATTTAGACAGCTCAAACCAAGTCAACAAAAAACAAGCAGAATGGATCAGGAAATTACAAGAACTCGTAAATGCATATACCGAAAGCGAATCCAAAGACCAATTCAAAGACGAATTAAATATTGAACTTTTGAACAAAGAATCTTTTGTCTACACCCCAAAATGAGACATCATCGAATTGCCAAAATGAAGTACTGTTTTAGATTTCGCTTTTTATGTACACACAGACATTTGATTGAGATTCAAAAATGCAATAGTAAACTGAGAAATCGTACCAATCACGCACATACCAAATACGTGAGATATTGTCCAAATCAATACTTTCAAATACAGATATACAGCCAATAAATATCGGATTTCTATCCTAAAAACTCCGAGTGCAAAAAACAAATTACAAAAATATCTCAAAGCAGAAAATCTTGATCAACTCATCGAAAAATCTTCAAAAATTTTGAATGACAAACTCAGAGAATTTTGACTACCTTTTTTGAATTCAAAAGATGATGCTATTTGAAATATGTATGAAAAAAAAGACCTACAAAAAAAATTGCTCGATGCTCTGGAAATGAAATGAATTTATAGCGAATTAATCAAGTCAGCATACCCCGAAAAATACAAAGAAATAAAATCTCAAACCACAAAACAAAAAATTGCAGAAGTAATATGAGATAGCAAAAAAGGTATCATCATCGATGATGACAAATTGCTAAACTATGTTCTCTGCCCAGAATGCGACCCAATATATCCACACAAAATTATTGCAAAAACTGGTAGGACAGGGATCAAAATCCACAATATCAAATGTAAAGCACTCAAGACTGTCCATCCAGAAAATCTTTTGGAAGCTCATCGAGAATGAGAAGACAAGCAAAATTATTCAGTAATAACCACGATGTTGGCCGACCACGATGTAAATATTTTGAAATTTCTGGATGCTTTTATGAAACTTAATATTGAAATAAAGAGTTTTTCCATTAAAAGTGATTCGAGCAACACAAAGAAGATAATTAAAATCGCACGATGAATCAATAATCCATCGCAAAGTACCATGATTCGTAATGAAATAAAAAGATTTTGAAACAGCATCAAAGTAATCAATAGAGAATTTGAATAAGAAATAGCTTTGCCCCGTCATTTCGACCCCGCAGAATTGCAGGGGAGAAATCCATTCCTCCGTCATTTCGAACGCAGTGAGAAATCCATTCCTCCGTCATTTCGAACGCAGTGAGAAATCCATATAGACCTGTACTGGATTTCTCGTC
>CALCYP010000099.1 GCA_937906635.1 uncultured bacterium
AACTATTTTTATAAAATCCTCTGTCACTTCGTGACATCTCCTTTAAAAAGGAGAAAAATTTTAACAAAAAAAGACGACTGATATTACCGAGTCGCCAAACTCATTTTCTAAATTACCGGGAATTTTCCAATTAAGGCAAAGACGATAAGTAGAAACGATAATACCAATCGTCTTACTATCTTAATTAGAAAATTCTTTTGGAATTCTCCAGTAAATGAATTTGGCTCTTACCTTATATCAATATTTTCCAAAAAAGCAAATAATTTATTAAATCAAAAAAACAGCTATCATATACAGACAGCTTTTTTTTATTAAATTATTTTTTACCTTACCATCACTTTATCAAAATACTTTTCTAATATCTTTTTTGCTTTTTCAATAGTTTCACTTGTCGGTGGTTCCACTCATTCCAATGGATACTTCCATCATAGAGCTTTCCACTTATATTCTCCAAGTCTGTGATATGGCAGTATTTCCATCCTTTCAATACAATTGTATTTTTGTAAATATTTTCCCATTTCATCAAGATATTCTGCTTGGTCTGAATATCATGGTACCAATACATGTCTAATCCAAACTCTCTTTCCTTTTGATTCCAAATAATCCAAAAATTTCAGTACTGGAGCATTGTCTTGCCCTGTAATTTTCTTATGCCATTTAGGATTTATGTGTTTGATATCCAGCAAAAATATATCAGTATGTTCCACCAATTCTTTTACATCATCATTCCATATCCAACCATTTGTATCCAAACAAGTATTGATTCACTCTTCATGCAATCTTTTGAAAAGCGGGATTAATCATTTCGCTTGGAATGTTGGTTCTCATCATGAGACAGTACATCCTCATTCTTTACCAAAATATGGAATAACCTTTTTTATTTGTTCTACTAATTCTTCTACATCTGTCTCTTTTCCTCATTCGGTAGGGATTGTATCAGCGTTTTCGCAATAGATACACTTGAAAACACATCATTGCAAAAAAATCACAAACCTAATTCATGGTCAGTCTTGTGTTCAAAAACTCTCTACTGAATGTACACGAAGCATAGATATAATGAAGAATTAAAAATTAAGAATTAAAGAATTGTCATTTCGAGGGAGTCTTAACGACCGAGAAATCCATTTAATATCCATGGATTTCTCCCCATTCGCTTCGCTCAGGGTCGAAATGACATATTTATTTTACATACTCTCATGGAATGTACGAGCAATCACCTCCAATTGATGAGCTTTTGATAATTTTGTGAAGTTTACAGCATATCATGAAACTCTGATTGTCAATTGAGGATAATTTTCTGGATGTTCGTACGCATCTTGAAGTAATTCTCTATTTAATACGTTTACATTCAAATGGTGTGCATTCTTTTTGAAATATCATGTCAATAATCATTCCAAATTGTTTATTTGTTCTTCTTTGTCTGCTCAAAGTGTCTTTGGCACGATTGAGAATGTATTTGAGATACCATCTTGAGCATATTCATAATTCAATTTTGCAACCGAATTCAATGAAGCAACTGCTCATGAATGATCACGGCAGTGCATTGGATTTGCTCATGGAGCAAATGGTTCTCCAGCTTTTCTACCATCTGGAGTGGCTCAAGTATTATTTCAGTACATTACATTTGATGTGATAGTCAAAAGTGACATCGTAGGATTTGCATTTTTGTATGCTTTGTGAGTTTTTAATTGTTCAAACAAATATTCAGCCATTTCTTTTGCGATATTATCAACTCTATCGTCATCGTTTCCATACATTGGGAATTCTCATTCGATTTCATAATCTACAGCGATTCATCTCTCATCTCGAATTGGCTTTACCTTAGCATATTTGATAGCAGAAAGACTATCAGCAACGATAGAAATTCCAGCTAATCCATAAGCAATATCTATACCATGATGCGTATCTACGAAAGCCATTTGAGCTCTCTCATAGTAATATTTATCGTGCATGTAGTGGATGATGTACATAGCTTTTGCATAAACTCTGGCAACTTCTTGCATAGCAATCTTAAAGTTTGCAACTACTTCATCGTAATCCAATACATCTCTATGCTTTAATTCTGGGATGGAATCAACCATCTGAGCTCAATGAATTTCATCCTTTCATCCGTTGATAGCCAAAAGCAGAGTTTTTCACAAATTACATCTTGCTCAGAAATGTTGAATCCTTTTTCATATTTCTTGATATGATACACAACAAGCGATACCATAATCATCACTTCATCTCATAGGTCTCATCATATCATCATTTTCATATTGTATTGATGATGTATCTATAGATACTTGTGCACAGAATTTTTTGAATCATTCTGGTAATTTATCAGACCACAACACTGTCAAATTTGGCTCTGGTGCAGGTCAAAGATTGTACAATGTCTGCAAAAATCTAAATGATGTCTTTGTTACTTTTGTCCTTCCATCATTTAATTCTCATCCCAAAGATTCTGTCACCCAAGTTGGATCTCATCCAAATACTTCATCATAGCTTGCAGGTCTAAGGTGTCTTACCATTCTCAGTTTAATTACAAATTGATCAATCAATTCTTGAGCAGTTTCTTCTGTCAAAGTCCCATCTTTCAAATCTTTTTCGATAAATATATCCAAGAATGATGATACATTTCCAAGTGACATTGCAGCTCCATCTTGCTCTTTTACTGCAGAAAGATATGCAAAATATACTCGTTGTACAGCTTCTTTTGCATTTTGAGCAGGTTTTGTCACATCAAATCCATAACTTGCTGCCATAGTAGCAATATCTTTTAATGCTCTGATTTGATTTGTTACTTCTTCTCTAAGTCTTACTTTGTCTTCATCCATTTCTCAGCCAATCATAGCTTTGTCTTCCTCTTTCTCTTTAATCAAATAATCAGTACCATACAATGCTAATCTCCTGTAGTCTCAGATGATCCTACCTCTCGCATAGTTGTCTGGTAATCCAGTAACCAAATGATTTGATCTAAATTTCCTAATTTCTTCATCATACGCATCAAATACAGCATCATTATGGTTTTTTGCATATTTAAATATTTCAATAACTTTTGGATCCAAAGTCTTTCCTTTTTCTTCTACAGCTTTTTCTACCAAACGAATTCATCCAAAAGGTTTGATAGCTCTTTTCAATAATTCATCAGTTTGCAATCCAAAAATTACTTCATTATCTTTGTCGATATATCATGGTTTGTGAGCTGTGATTGTGGCAATATGCTCTACATCTACATCTAGACAACCACCATTGTCTCTCTCTTTTTGTAAAGCAACCTTACAAGCTTCCCAAACTTTTTTGGTTTTTTCAGTTGGTCAAACTAAAAATGATGCATCACCTTCGTATGGTGTGATGTTTTTGTAAATAAAACTTTTCAAATCAATACTCATTTTTTCTTTATTTAAGATATAAACATTGGCTTATAGCTAATAGCTTATAGCTGATAGCAGTGGAAAATTCTGCTATTAGCTATTGGCTATAGGCTATCCGCTAATACAATTTTACTCCAAAGACTAAAAAAAGTCAAAAAAAACAGGAGTTTTTTCAAACAAAAACAACCATTCTTCAAAAATTGATATAGTATTTATGATGGTAAATTTTTTAATTGATTTCTACAATTCTCATCGTCAAATTTCTATCAACTTTTTGTTTGATTTTCAGATTACCTTCCCAACTTTAAGTTGGGATTTCACCATATCGTTTTTCCTTGATATTTCAACCTTACTTTAAAAAAATTATATTGCCAAATAATGGTTTCATTGTAAAATATTGGTCATTTTTGAATTGTAACCAAATTTTAGTTGATTTTTGATTTTAGATTCATATTTTGGAATTGCCAAATTATATACGATTACACTGTTTTTGTAGGATTAGAGTCCATTAACAGATAGAAAAAGACGATTTATTCTGTCCTTTTTCATTGTCTGTTGATGGTGTAAAAGTATATAGTTTGGCGACTACAGAGTAAGTCGTCTTTTTAATTATTAAAAAAATATTTATCTTTATAAAATAATTCAGATGAAAAAAACAAGACTTTTAGTATGATTTCTGACTTTGACACTACTGTGAGCCGCATGGATGGGGTCAGTGAATGCAGAGACAACAATCACACATTACCCAGATAGTAATGTGGAGTACACACTAAACAAATGATTTACTACAGAAAGTGGGTTCACAGCATGAACGATCACTATCAGTGACTGAGAGACAACGATTACTATGTTGGATAGAAACTTGTGAGCAAGCACAAGTGATACCACCAGTACAGGTTCATACTGATACCATTTTCAACGATGAAATAACTACGGATTCAAACCATGTAATGATAGTAATGGCTGTACTACTTTTCCAAACTGAGAGACAGGTACATCAAATGAAAAAGTAGATACAAGTAGCTATGAGCCAAGTAAATATATTGGAAATGTATTTAGGAAGATAACAATTAGTCCATACGACCGGAGTAATCCACAGAAAGATAACTTGCGATGATGAAGTACTGGTGATAGTACATATAATGTAAATGATGAGACATGGAAAGTAAGTAATCCAACAGAAAGACAGTGACCATGTCCAGAGTGATTTCATGTGCCAAGTGTGTGAGAATTAGCTAAGATACAAAGTATGATGGGAGCTGATGCGAGCGCAATACATAATCAATTATTAGTTCCGTTTGCTGGTTGTCGCGGGCGCGACAGCAATGCCCACGTCAACAATTTGGGTAACCACGCCTACTTATGGTCTTCGTCTCCGAATAGTACTATCTCTCGATACTTGTACTTGTATGAGAATGTTCGAATGGATATGAGCCGCAGCGACCGTGCCTACGCCTACTCTGTCCGTTGCCTTCATGATTCCTACAAAACTTACACTAAAGCCTCAAACCTTCTTGTAAGTTTCTATGACGAAGGTGGAACGACTCAAATCTGGAGTGGAGAAGTAGAATCAGGCACTATCCTTGCAGAGTCAGGCGATATCACAGCTATCCTTTCATGATACGAGAACTCAAAGACAGGATATAGCTTTAACGGTTGGATTATCAGTGGAACTGATACAGTATTTGATCTCTCAACAGAGACCACAAAAGACTTTGAGCTTGTGGCAAGCTGGACAATGGAAACATACAGTATTTCCATAGAGTTGGATGGATGAACACTACAAGCATGAGAGACAAATCCGACAAGTTATAATGTAGAAAGTGAAGATATTACACTCAAAAATCCAGTGAAAGAATGATATACATTTGCATGATGGACATGAAGTAATTGAAACACAGCAGAAACTACAGTGATGATAGCAAAATGAAGTACAGGAGATAGAGAATATTTTGCAAACTGGACAGCAAATCCTAAACCAGTATCAAATTGATGAGGTGGTGGATCTACTCTAAAAAAAGATAATTGTCCAGATGGAGATTATTCAGACTCTTATTATGATGGGACTTGTGGAACCGTACCGTCATCCTGAACCGAAGGTGAAGGATCTATAGACGATGATAAAGATTCTTCGCAGGCTCAGAATGACGGAGAAAGGGAACTTAAAACAGCTTATGAACGAGCTTATGAAAACTGAATCACTACTATGGACACAATCCAAAATGCTGATTTGAACGGAAACTTGACCAGAATTGCAATGGCAAAGATGTTGTCTCAATATGCAATCAATGTCCTATGAATGACTCCAGAT
>CALCYP010000100.1 GCA_937906635.1 uncultured bacterium
CCAGCGACAAAAGTGGGCAACCCTGCTGAAGCCGGATGACTTTCAGTCAAAACGCCTCTCGGCTCACTCGCTCCGAAGTACTTCGGGACGAAGATGAGCCGAAATCTTTTAGTTTAATTCTTTAATTATACTTGAAAAATAATTATTTATATTTATATATTCATTGTTTTTTAATCTTTAAAATAATATTATTATGGCATTTTGATGAAGCTTTTGAAAAATGGGGCAAATGAAACAAGCTTATGACAAGTACAAGACTTTGAAAAAGAGCTTGGATAATTTAGTTATTAGAGCAAAAGAGGGAAAATATATTGATGAAAATTGAAATGAAGTTCAGTGAGCAGTAGTTGTTGATATTGACTGAGAGATGAAATTAAAAAATTTTGTTATAAATGATACGACATTATTAAATCCAAACAAAAAATCTGAGTTAGAGAATGTTATCATGGCTACATTTCAAAAGGCACAAACAAAGGCACAAGAAGTAGTGGCTGAAAAGACAAAAGATGTTTTGTGAGTAGATCCAAACAATTTATGAGCTTTGTGAGATATGCTTTGAGGATTAGGTGGATAGTATTAATTAATAATTAAGAATTAATAATTTTTTTGTCATTTCGAAGCTTTAGCTGAGAAATCCATTGTTGATGCTTGATAGATTTCTCGCCCTTTGGGCTCGAAATGACTTATTTTTGGAAGGTTGGCCGAGTGGTCGAAGGCGCATGTTTGGAGTACATGTTTCCGAGTTTTCGGGACCAGGGTTCGAATCCCTGATCTTCCGTAATTTTAGCTTATTGCTGTTAGCTGATAGCTAATAACATTTGTTTCTTTTGCTATTAGCTATGTGCTATTGGTTATTAGCCAATATGGAAGATTGGCCGAGTGGTTGAAGGCGCACGTCTCGAACACGTGTTCCCGCTTAAGCGGGACTAGGGTTCGAATCCCTAATCTTCCGTTTTTTTGTTTTGTAAAAATTAATATTTGCTGTTTATTATTTCGGCAATTCCTCAAAATAAATCTTGTATCGTCTCGTGGTCGGAATAGTTTAGTATTATTTCAATTCTTTTTAGAGATTCTTGTTTTCAAAATTTATCTACCATTTCTTTTGCAAAATCTTCTTTTTGTTTTTTTGTGAAATATATTTTTGTATTCTTTTTTGGGATTGAAAATAAGTTTTCTAATTCTTTAAAATGTTGTTTTGTCTCATTTGCATATAAGTCATATATTCAGAAGTATATTTTTTCATTTTCTAAATTTATAATTGCTCGATCAGCTTCTCATGGAGTTCGTTTTGTCATTCAATTTGTAAAGTCTGTGTTGAAGTAGGTCATTCAGATTATTTCAGGATTTTGTAGCATGAATGTATTTAGTTGGTATAGCCATTCATTTTTTTTATCGTAATCACTTTCGTAAGCTAATTTTGATTTAATAAAACTGTATGTTCAGTCGTATCGTACAGCAGTTGTTCAGACTTCATCGATGAAAATTGGTTTGTTAAATGATTTTAGTCTATTCAAGGTGTCTCGACTTGAATCGTTTAAAATTCTGTTTGGGCTGTATCGCTGTCTGCTGTAGGTCGCTTTTCATCGGTTGTAAAATGTGACTCACATTATGTCAACATAGTGGTCTCATGGGTAGTAATCTTCAAATTTGTAACAATCTGTCTTATATTTATTACATGTGATCAATTTTGCATTTTGTGATGGTGTTTCGTTTGTAGGCATATCTCGATGATTTACTGAGAAATCAAACAAAATATTGTTTTGGTCTAATCACATCTCTCTGGAAAGTTCCCGGACATGGATTCGTGCTTGTTTGAATTCTTCTGGATTTGATCATCGTGGGTATCGTCCTCAATTCATTTCATGCATTGTCCTGAAAATTACTTTTAAGTCGTTATTTTTTATTGTTTGAAAAAATTGTCTATATTCGTTATCGAATATTCATTCTGCGACTTGTTTTGCTGAATATGAATTTGGTGATAGTGTTATGTGATAAATCTTTCATGTTCATAGAAAATTGTTTAAGTTATCTATTGTCCGTAAAATATCTTCTGATCGTGGATCGAAAATGAATCAAACTATTTTGAAATCAAAATTGTATTTGTTTTGTATTTCTACTATGTTTGTGATTGTATTGTCAGCCGACTTAATACCAAAAACATATCAATTTGCCGTTGAAATTCAGAGTGTTAATAGAGATATAAGTAGTAATTTTTTAATTAGTTTCATGGCGTAATTATTTTTTAATTTGCACTTGAATTGCTCCCCTTGGGGAGCTGCCGAAGGCTGTGGGGGTTTAACCCCTATCTAGCTTCGCGCGCAACTTCCCCGAGGGGAAGAACTTAATTTTTTTAAATTCAAAATTCTTCAACGACTTTGCTGATTTGGTCGTTTAGTTCTTGTAATGTTCAATTGTTTGTAAATATATGATCTGATAATGCCATACATTTTGATAAATTTTGTTTGGTTGGATCTGTGTTTGTCATTTCTCTCTGTTCGTTCATAATGAATTCATCGTATGAGATATGATCTGTCTCGCTTCATCTGAGTACTGCTCTTTCATATCTAATTTTTGGATCAGCGTCTACTGAAAATAGCAAAAATTTATCTTTTCATTTCAATGCTAAAGCTTCTCATTCTGCTCTAATACTTTCTATTATACAATTTTTCCCAGTTTCTTGTGCTTGTTTGTATAACTCCTCTACTATGTATGATGGTCAGTACTTAGCGCGTAAGTCATTTGCTACTTCGACCATACTATCTCTATTTACAGGCATTCATCTTTTTTCGATTTCTTGTATCAAATAAGCTCTGACTGAAAAATGTACAAATCATTTGTTTTTTACCAAATAATCTACGATTGTTCATTTACCTGCACCGAGTGTTCATGTGATTCAGATTATCATAATTAATAATTAAGAATTAAAAATTAAGAATTTTTGATTCTATTTAATATTGTTGTAATAAATAATATCAAAATTTCAATCACAATCCGATAATTCAGTTTTGTTTAGTTTTTCATATTGTGTTGTTCATTCAAAATATCGATTTCAATTTTCATCATTTTCTTCGGTTTCAAATTGTCATCGATTATCGTATCTGTAGCATCAAACTAATTTTAATTTTAGATCTTTTTTTACTTCCATTTTTGATACATATCAATCGCCACTTCATCATCAGCAAGTGTCCAATATATTGATGTATAGTTTTCATTTTTCTGTGGTTAGTGAAACTGGCTTATTGTTTCTATGGCAACTTCATTGGTCGTTGCTTGTGTCTTTTATACTAAATCGAGTATTTCGGTTTTCTCAAGTGCTGTATGATACTTTTGTATCTTCAAATTTTATTTTGTAGTACTGTCATTTGTTTATTACTTTAAATTCTTGTGGTGTGTCGTAGTTTGATTCTCTGACTTCTCGATAATTTTCGTCAAATTGGCTTTTGTGTCATATTGCAAATCCAATTCTTGGAATTAGGTAAACGGCGACAATTATTGTGTACATTACTTTTAATAGAATTCATCCCAAAAATCATATAAATGATCAAAGTGCTGCTTTGAATGCTTTTTTGTGGTTTAGTGTTTGTAGTTTGCTTTGTCATTTCGAAGCCGATTTATCGGCCGAGAAATCTACTTTACGTTTTGTGGATTTCTCCTCGTTCCTCGTCGAAATGACATGTTTTTGATACATTATTTCTCATATGTATGCTCAGACAAATGGTCATCAAAGCAGTCAAATTAGTCCAAATGGTCAGATTACTATTCAAAATAACGGCAAAATTATCACTCAAACGATTAATCAAATTGTGCTTCATCTGGTTCATCGTTTTGTTCATCACATTTTTTTTGTTCATATTACTGGTGTGATGTAATCTACTGCTGTGACTAATGCCATAAATATTCATAGTATTACTATTTGTGTTGTCGTGAAGCAATTTTTATCTGCTATTTGGAAAAATATTACGGCTATGTAGCTCAAAAGTGGTCAAGGCAATATTGGCAAAAAATCTCCGGCAAATCATAGGAGTAGAAATATTATTCATAGTATTATTCGTAGTCGAGTCATTGTAATTTAGAATTAATAATTTTTTCTGTTTATTCAATATTTTTTTATTTTTATTTTTAGGCAATATTTTTAACAATTATTTTTAATGATATTGTTTTCATGTATAAAAAAAGATGCATCCTTAAATGAAGGATGTCTCATTTTGCCTTAAAATGGAATTAACTATAAATCAAATCAATTGTTTGTGTGTGTTATATGAAATCCTCGTGTCCACCTATTAGTAAACCAATAATTGTAAGTTTGATTAAACATTGAATAATCCTTCCTATTATTACAGTGTCCTGAATAGTAAACTTGGTTATTGCTAATTTTAGTTACTATCATGCTATGTGTGTAATATGGTGATTGCCCTGATTGTGGTGCTGGATCAGCCATTGATATTACATCTCCATTTTGAATTATGTTAGCAGTCCATAAATCGCTTGGACTAACTACTGTAGTGTATTGTCCACAGTCTTATAAATATCTTTTTAAACCATTGGCTGTTGACCAGGAAATGGAATAAATATCATCATTTGTATTAGTAGTCCCTTGATTATCATAATACCAAACATTACAACTATTGCTATCCCCGGAAACATTTACGAATCCTCCTGCTTTTAAGCATTGTGAAACAAAATTAGTACAATCAAGTGGAAATACTTTGTAAGTAGGATTATAATATGTGTTTGAACAATCTCCAGAATTACTTGTGTGAACTTTTGCATAATTGATTGCTATCCATCTGCTATATGTCCCACGGATTTCTCCGTCTGATGTGGCATTCCCTTTTACATTTATTGTTTCAAAATATTCATCTTTGGAAATATCACTTTGGATAAACTCAGTGTAACTGTCCAAAAATTCTTTTTCTTTTGCTTCTAACCTTGATCTTGCATCTTTATTGTAGATACTATGTGACCAATTCTCTTTTTTAAATTCAGATATATTAGAATAAATTTCTAAATCTTTGTCAAATTCGTAACCATAAATAAAGTTGGCAATCATGAACTTTTGACCTTCCTTTTTTACTATAAAGAATTGTTCTTTAGTATCTTCGTAACCTGGGTCTTTTGAAGCTCTACCATCAACAATTACAGGAATTACGAACAATCCATTTTTTTCCATTATTTCAAAGGGTTCGATACGAATACTTTTGATGTATGGTAGAGGTTCAGTGTAATCACTTTCGTCAGGAGATAAATAATGTACACATTCATATAGTGTCATTTTTGTTTCCTGAAAAATGTATTCATTCAAAAAGTCTGTACGATTTAGTGTGTACGATTCTCTGTTTACCCAATTTTCGTGGAGTTGTGAGCGGTATTCGTAGACTGATGCTATCATTTCGTGGATTTGTACCAAATCTTCTAAAGAAAGACCAGATACTTCTTGTGTTAAGTAACTTGTATCAAACAGGTAGTCGTACCCGGTGTGGATAGTAGAATTCACTTGACCTTCTTTGTGGTCAATACTATTTTGTTCGGATTTTTGGCAACCAAAAACGGTCATTAGTAAAGCCGAGCAAATAATTAACAAAATTTTTTTAACCATTTCTTTAAGTTTTTAAGTTAATTTTTCATTTATTTCTGTTGCCAGGAAATTGTTTTTTAATTACCCCGTCACATTACACTCAATATACAAGTATTGTTGTGACATAACTGATAAGATCTTTTATACTTCTTCTATTTTAAGGCGTTGTTTCTTGTAATTATTTTTTTATAAAATTCAAGTGAATGTTTTTTTTGTCCTCCTTTTTAAAGGAGGGGGACTCCCGCAGTATTGCGGGGGTGGAGGATTTTAAATCCCTCTGCCCTACGGGCCTCTCCCTTTTTAAAGGGAGACATTTTTTATCCTAATTCCATATCGATTAGTGTATTGAGTTCTCATGCATATTCGAGTGGAAGTTTTTTTGTAACTTCATTAAAGAATCAGTTTATAATCATACTTGTCGCTTTTTCTGTAGTGATTCCACGAGATATCAGGTAAAATAGCTTTTGTTCATCGATTTTTCCACTGCTGGCTTCATGTGATACTGAAGATTCTCAGTTATTATCTATGATATTTGGAATCGTGATACTTACTGAATCTCAATCAATTAAAATCGCATCACATTTTGTATTGTTTGTGCTGTTTTCTGCTTTTTCATCTATGTAAACTAGTCATCTGAATGTGGAAATTCATCATGTCTTGCAGATTGATTTGCTGACTATGTTTGATGTCGTGTTTTTTCATAGGTGAATTACTTTATTTCAGATATCTTGGTCTTGTCAGTTGCTTGCTAATACGATTCAGAGCATGTCTGTCTTGCTATTGTCTCATTTTAGGACACTACAAGGATAAAGCATTGTGGCTCTGGATCACAAGTTTCCACTGACTCGTTCCATGTATGCATTTTCTCATACTTCTGCTCTTTTTGTATTCAAATTATATGTGTTTGTGGACCGATTTTCTACTGATGAATATCTCATTTTTGCATTTTTTCACAAAAATATCTCTACAAGTCATGCATGGATTGAGGATTTATCGTATTTTGGGGCTGAACATCATTCAATATAGCTACATTCGGCATCATCATCTACTATTATAAGTGTGTGTTCAAATTGTCATCCCGCATAGGTATTCATCCTGAAATATGCTTGAAGTGGTTCATCTGCTTTGACTCATTTTGGCACATAAATAAATGTCCCTCCACTCCAGACTGCTCCGTGAAGTGCTGCAAATTTATGTTCAGTTGGAGCTACTAAAGTCATGAAATGATCTTTTATCAAATCTCAATATTTTTGTAGAGCATTTGGCATATCTTCAAAAACTACTCATTTTTCTGCTCGTTTTTCTTTGATTTTGTGGTAGAAATTTACACTGTCCATCTGTCATCATGCTCATGCGAGATATCTTTTTTCTGCTTCTGGAATTCAGAGTCTATCAAACTTATCTTTGATTTCTTGTGGTACATCTTCTCGTTTTGTGGCATATCAAGTATTATCTAAGGCTGGTTTAGCATACCAGACGATATCTTGTAAATTTAATCAACTCAAATCTGGTCAATATTTTGGCATTTGTAGTTCGTTGTAGATTTTCAGACATTTCAATCTGTGATGGAGCATTCGCTCTGGTTCTTTTTGGTCTAGAGAAATTTGTCTAATCGTATCTTCGTTTAGAGTATCTAGGTATATATCGTACTTTATATTACTTGCTGTTTCAAGTGTGGATTTTAGAGTCATTAGTTTTTGAGTTAATTTATTGCGCTCCTTTTTACCGTGTCCGGCTTTAGCAGGAAAGGAGCTCCCCGATTTATCGGGGTGAGGATTTTTTTATTTTTATCTATTTTCTTTTATTATTCAATGAGTTTTAAAAAAAATCCCCAAATTAATTTTGAGGATTTCTTTATTTTAATATTTAGTTATCATCCTATAAAAAATCATTTAATCCATAAACTTCATTCTCAAATTATGGTTTCAAAACTATCTAATTCATTATTGTTTATCTTTTTTATAACATTTTCAATATATTCTCAATGTTCTTTAATTGTTGTATCATTATCTATAACTAAATTTGTTAATTTTAATCATGTTCTTTCATTTGCGTATAATGAAAATATATTATATATATTTCAATTTTCATCTTTTCGTTCACTTATTTTATATAGACTATCACATTTACTTATTATTTTATTATCACAATTTTTTGCTACATTAGTTGATCGTCTATAAAATGATAAATTTTTTCATTCTAAGGATTTCTTTAAAAGTGCTTTTGTTTCATTGTTATGTCGTTGTATTATTAAATTTGATTTTTTATTTGTTTGTGAAACAATTAAAAGGGTTGCAATAATTAAAATTGTTATCAACAATGTGATTAGTATGGGTTTTTTTTCCCTTGTCATTGAAAAAGTTATGATATAAATGTTATTTGATAAATATTTTTCACAAGTCACCGGTGAGTGATCTCACCGGTGGTTTACTATAACATTTGTTATGTTAAAAACATTTTATGGAACTACATACCATATTACATCATTAAGGTCAAAATACCTTTGTGCTTCTACTTTGACACCGATTCTGGTTGTGTAAACTGTTGCATCAAAAGTGTGGCTAGCACCATCACACAGTGTCCAATGTCCTCTATTTGTCCACCCAATCAAAGCCTTGCTGTAGTAATCATAGCGAATTCCACAATGTGAGTTATTGCTGGTGTAAACTTTTGTAGCTAATTCATCTTTAAATGTAGCGTGAACAACAGGATCTCCTTCAATACCACAGGTTGCTTTGTTTTCGCACACTTTCAAGTTGGTGTGGAGTGCATAGCCTTTATCTTCTGGCAAAATTCTATCGTCCGACAAAACTGTGTATGACAGATGGTGATGAATGTTTGAATTGAGTTCAAGAGGATTGTGAACATTATAATCGTCATTTTTGTCATTGAAATTGACGATGTCATCAACTGTAATGTATGGTTTGCATTCAGCTGCTTCATTTAGGTCATATTCAGAATCTGACTCAATGAGAACCATAACAGAGTAAAGTCCTGATGCATCTGTCACTTCAATTGTCTTCTCAAATGTTACAGGGTTGTCGTTGTTTGATTGTGCGACTTCAGACTTTTCGCAAGAGGAAAAACCAATTGCGAAGAGCATCATGGCAATAATGCCAAATAATACTTGTACTTTTTTCATTTTATTTGTTACTTTTATTTTCCTGTTTCTCAATAGGAAGAAATCAGAGCTTTGTTTTAGTAGTCCTATTCCTACAGTTTTTTACAAAGTTTCTTTCTTTGGGTGTTGAGTAACAAAGTCACCACACTTCGGATCTTTCTATCTGTAATCAGATAAATTAATCTTTATTGTGGCGGTATGATAATCTTTTTGAATTGAAATTCAAATGAATATTTTTTTGAGTTTTCGAAAAATCCCCAAATGAATTTTGAGGATTTTGTGTTTTGATTTTTCAGATATTCTTTAAATTTCTTTTTATTCTGTTTGAATATTAATATATTTTAATGAATTTTGTTCATTTAGTTGTAGTGTACATACTTTTTCATTATTATAAAATTCTAATAAATTATCGTATCCATTGAAGTATTTTTTACAAATATTTGTATTGTTTTTATCTATTATTGTTGATAAGATAATATCATTGTATCATTCGAATATCTTTTCAAGTCATATTTCTTGTCCACTTAAATTTATTATTTTTATAACACAATTTTCATCTATTTCGTGTTTATCTTGTAGCGATCATTGAAAATTTGGGTATGCTCAAATTATGTAGTGCCGTTCGAAATTTCTATTTGTTAAATTTTCATATTGAAATTTAAAATCTTCATCTATTCAATTAATTTTTTTTATATTTATTACTCATGATGAATTTCATGTTAAGTTCAGTATCTTTTGTTGAAAAAAACTTTTGTTGGTGTCATATGTATGTCTAGGTAAGCAACGTAAACTAAAATCATTTTCTATTTGTATATATCAATATTGCCCTCGTAATTTTATTCTTTTTATTTCTATTGTATCACCTTTTTGTAAAACATCACTATTGTTTATCAAATCCTTTTTTATAAATTTAATAAAAAATGATTCTCATCATCGACTACTTTTAGGAGAATAATATTCGTATAAATTTAGTCAATCAGACTGTCTATTTATATTTATTTTCCAATTGTTGTTATATGCTGTATATTTTCTTTCTTCTATTTTATCGTTAGAGAAATTAGGTATTTTGTTAAATAAATTATTATTTAATATAATTATCAATACAATTATTATGCTAAATTTAATTATACCATTCATTTTATTTTGATTGATAATAAATTAAATTAAAGAGGAAGTTAATAACTTCCTCTTTTTTGATTTTAAAAGTCATCATAACGATTCTGAAATGTCACGAGTATAAATCATATTACAATAGTTATACTTGCCAACGCCACCATTTGACATATTGTTCAGAAATGTTTTTAATCCCATATAATCTTTGCTGGTTTCAAAATCATCTCCAGTGTTACCTTGCAGTGAATTACAGAACCAAATATCAGAAGTATTTATATTACCTGTCCAAACTATGCTTACAATTGTATAAAAGTGTGCATATCCTTCAGGTGTTGAACCTAGAAAAATTATTGGTGTTTTGTTCGTGGCTAAATGATTTATCATTGATAATGCTATTTGATTATGATTGGTATTATCTTTGCCATACACAATTAGGTCGACACCAACTCGACTAGGATTATCGTACACAAATCCATAATATTGGTAGATTTTATCTATTCTTGAGCCTAATGTCTACGTTCCTGTTGAATTTTTCATAAAAGTTTTCAATCGTCGTGCTTTATCTAAATCATATACTTCATTGGCCAGTTGCAATAAACCAGAAGCTCGTCCCACACAACCAACTGCCATAATATAATTACTCCATGAGCAATTCCCTGGGTTATCTTGTAGATTTGTTGGCCAACCATTAGGGTATGTAGCAGTAGGACTATTATCATTTTGATTAATGTGGTAATATTCAGCCTTATAGATAGGATCAATGCTATATGGGCCTGACGGAACTTGACTCAGTGAGGTGTATATCCATGATTTTTGACTGCAAACATTACTATTATCAAAATCAAGACATAATTGTTCAGACTGGTTATACTCAGGAGAATTCTCCGAGTTTTGAATAGCACTTTCTTTTTCGCAAGAGGAAAAACCAATTGCGAAGAACATCATAGCAATAATGCCAACAATTACATTAACTTTTTTCATTTTATTTTGATATTTTGTTTTTCTGTTTCTTAATAAGAAGAAATCAGAGTTTTTTGTTAATAGTAGTCCTATTCCTACAGTTTTTTACAAAGTTTCTTTCTTTGGGTGTTGAGTAACAAAGTCACCACACTTCGGATCTTTCTATCTGTAATCAGATAAATTAATCTTTATTGTGGCGGTATGATAATCTTTTTGAGTTGAAATTCAAATGAATATTTTTATTCAAATCACCCCCTAACCCCCTCTTCGATAAAGAGGGGGATTTACAGATATAACTCCCCTTCCTGACTTGCCGAAGGCAATCCCGACTTCAGCGGGGAAGGAAGGGGTTGGGGGATGATTTTTATTCTTTTTTCCAGAATTCGTACATCATTTCTGCTGCTCAATTTGGTCGATTGTGTCATCATTCGTAGTACTTACAGAAAACTACATTTGATCATGGTAGGCAATTTTTGTATTTCACACAATCCATGTCGTATGAATTTTTGTAATTTTCTGTCTCGTTTGAACATTGATTTTGTTTTACTATTTTATTACGAATTTCTTCTCATCAAGCATATCATGCAAGTGGATCATTTGGATTATGAAATATTATCGCTGAGATTGGTGCTGAGCAGGTTGGAAAGGTCATTGGACTTCAACCAACGATTCATATTCAGTGAATTTGTGCTCATCTTGCACATCACAACATACTGGTAAATCGTCATCAAAGTGAATGTCAAACTACATAAACTTGTGATAAATCTATACAATAATTTTCTGATATTTCTTTTAATATTTCGTCAAATAGTTTGTAATCTCTAAGTGCTGAAACTTTGTCTCATGGGTTCATTCGATTCCTTTGAGGTCATTCTTCTGGCAGTCATGCTGGGTAGATTATTATACTGTTTCCATCTCATTTCCTTTCAATATTGTAGTATCAAAGTGCATCGTATGGTTGGGTGCGACCGTGAAATGCAAATATTAATTTTGCTGGTTTTGATTGAGAATAGCTGTTTCATATTTTTGTGATGAAATGTCTTTCTATTCAATCAATCATGATGCTTGATGGTGTTGTTGATGGCTTTTTCTTGTTACATCATATTGATGGGTATCAAGGTTGTTGGTTCCGGTTTTCTGCTTTTCAGTTTATCAAACTTACTGCTAAATGTGCCATCATTCCACGCGTTAGTTCTTGTTCTGGATACAATGAATATTTTGAAAAAATTGAATTTTCATCAGCAAAATTTAGGTATTTCTCGTATCGATAATTTGATTTTGTTTTTTTAGTGTTGATTTTGAATGATTCCATTCAAATTTTTAGTCATTCAACGTATGTCACATTTTTGTTTGGTTTGAATGTTCAGTCTGGATATCATTGTATTGTTCATATATCTTTTGCGGTACAAACTATATTGTGGAATCGTTCTCATGTATTTACATCAGGAAAGCATTCTTCTTCTCGTTCCTGGATTTCTGTGTTTGATGCTAAAAGAGCTATTTTGAGCATTTCTGCACGAGTGATTCATTGATCTGGTTTAAATGTTCAGTCTGGATATCATTTTACTACTCCTCTATTTGCTAAATCTGTGATATCTGTCTCGTATTTATTTCAAACAATATCATAAAGTTGTGATGCCGTTATTCAGCATGTTGTTGTTAATATTGTGAGTGTAAATATGAATCGTTTTTTCATTGTTGGATCATTGTGTAAATTCTTTTTTTATTCATATCTATTTTCTTTTATTATTCAATGAGTTTTAAAAAAATCCCCAAATTAATTTTGAGGATTTATATTATCTTTTGTGATTTAATCCTATATGGAAAATATATTTAAGTCCGTATATCATATAGATTCTTCACTTCTTTCTTCTAAGAAATAATATTTATTGTTGTGTCATATTGTTATATCTTCCCAATTTCACATATTTTTTTGATCATCATAAACTTCTTTTGTTACGGCTCTAATAGCAAATATTTCTCTGTATCAATCTATTCAAGTTACATCGGCTGTCGCTGTTGAATCTTCTACAAAAAATGTAATTATGTGAGAATCAAATATATCGTGTCTATCTTCTTCATGAATTTTTCATCAATCCCATTCAATTGTAAGACCTAATTTAATTCAGTATTCATCGTTTGTGTATATTGTATAGTGATTAGTGATGTCATGGTCTCAATTACCTCACGATAATGAAACTGGTTGATCAAGTCTATATGATGGATCGTCTCAATCCATTGCAATTCTCATTAGCATAATCATCACATATCATCTTAGTTCTTTTAATTTTGGATTGTTGTTTTTTATAACTCATATATTATATAATGAATTTAAATGTGGAGTATAATATATGTCTTTTCAATCTTTAATTTTGTATAATGACCTTCATACTGCTGTAACGAATTCTGCTCTTGTGACAGTGTCGTAAGGTCTAAATTTTTCTATTCATATTCACATAATTCATAATTGACATGCTTTTGTCACTCAATTGTCATATTTACTATCCAAATCTGTTGATACATCGGAAAATGAGCAGGTCTTTGAGGTATCTGGTTCTCTTTTTAGTATATTAATCAAGTAATTTGACAACATTTTAGCCATAGCAATTCTGTTCAATTGTCCATTCATATCGGCTTTTTCAATAGAATCCATAGTCGTAATTCCATTATGATATGCAAAATTGTATGCATTATTAAATTCTTTTGTAAATCAATTTTCTAATATTTCATTTGGGTTTCACTGATATTTTTCATAATTATTAATATTCCGCCCTTGCTCTTCTTCGGTTAGAAGTTCATCCATTTCAGCGAAGGTAAAAGAGAATCACAAACATAATGCTCACAAAAATAATAAAGATTTTTTCATTTTTCCAAATTGTTATGTACTAAATATTTAGTAAGGTATATATATATGCGAAAATCAAGAGATTTTCTATTATAATATACGATTCAGAATTTAATTTGTAATAAAAAATCTTAAAAATCCCCCGGCCTTCGGCCACCCCCTTTCAATAAAGGGGGACAAAATATTTTTTTATTAATTTTTCCAGAATTCGTACATAATTTCTGCTGCTCAATTTGGTCGGTTGTGTCATTATTCGTAATATTTACGGAAAACTACATTTGATCATGGTAGGCAATTTTTGTATTTTACACAATCCATTAAGTAAAGGAGGACAAGTTATTTAAATCAATTCTCTTTAATTTTTTCAATTAGTGCTTTGTCTCCTGTCTCCTCTACTCTACCATCTTTTAGAACGTAAACTTCGTCTATATCAATGTTGTTTATTATCTCAAAATGGTGTGTGATGAAGATGAAACAATTTGTCTCGTCATTTAGTTCTTGAATCGATTTTGAGATGCTTTTGAATGCATCAACGTCCAATCAACTGTCAATTTCATCCAAAAATATGTACTTTGGCTTGAGGAGTTTGATTTGCAGTAGTTCTATTTTCCTCTTTTCTCATCAGCTAAATCAAACATTCAAATCTCTTCGCAAAAACTCTTGATCTAATCAAATTTCTTCTATATATGGTATGATGAAATTTTTGAATTTTAGGAATGTGAGATTTTCTCATGTGTGGTTGTTGTAAATTGTCCTGAGAAATTCAAATAATTTGATTCATGGAATTTCGGGGATATTTTGAAATGCTAAAAATATTCAAAGTTTCGCCTTTTGATCTGGAGTGAATTCGTTGATTTTTTGTCCGTCTACTATGATTTCTCAGTTTGTGATTTCGTATTTTGGATGTCACATGATAGTGAGTGCGAGACTTGATTTTCCGCTACCATTTTCTCCCAAAATACAGTAGTTTTTCCCAATTTCAAAATTCATATTAATATCTTTCAAGATTTCTTTTTCTTGGACTTGTGAAGTTAGATTTTTTATTTCAAGCATTGATTTTTTTGAATACTAAAAATATTCATTTTTTTCATTTTAATAAAGATGTTTTTTATTTCAATTGTATTTTGGTTGATTTTTAAAAAAATATATTTATATTTTTCAATGTCAAGATTGAGTGTTAAACAAAAATTTTATAATTATGGAAAGTATTCTAATTTATTTTGTGCTATTGTTGTTTTATGTTTACAACTATATGTTGGAAATTAAGTTCGACAATAGTGTAAAACGAAGAATTTTGGTCCCAATATGGATCATGTCGCTTGTATTGATATTCGCTTATCCTATTTATTTAGGTGGGTTTTATCTCTTACTTCTTATTCCGTCTTATGCTTTGTCTTTTGCTTCCTTTCTTTGGGAGGCTAACGATATTGTGTCTAATTGGATACGGAAATATTTATGGTTCCCTTTCTAGGGAGCCTGTTTTTTGTTTTTCATTAACTCTTGTTTTTTTTTGAAAAATTTGTATTTTATTTCTATTTATTAGTTAAATATTTTTATGGATTTAGAAAAACTTTTTGGTAGTAAGACAAAAGTTGATATCTTGAAATATTTGTTGTTTAGGAGGCAATGAGTTTCAATGAGGGCTTTGGAATGAGAGCTTGAGTGGACATTCCCTGCTATAAAAAAACAAGTTGATTCTCTGAAATCTGCTGAAATTCTGAATGTGGATACCGATTGAAATTGACGATCAATTTCTATTGAGCCTTGAATTCATGATTTGTTGAAGCAAATATTTTATTATTGATTAAAATGAAAATTAGTTAATTTGTTTAATTCTTATGAGGTTATGATCGATAAGTATTTTTTCTGAAAGTGTTTTTGAATAAATTTGGATATGGATTTAGTTGTGATATACAAAAATATGGAAAAACCTCAGATTGAAAAAATGAAAGAGTCGATTAGTGATATATTCAGGTGATATTTTATTGAAGTTGTAAATGTTGTATTTATGTCGAGTGATGAATGGGATAAACGTTATAGATTGGCTGATAGATTTGTGTTGGATATTTTGAGAAATAGCAAGGCTAACTATAGTAATTAAGAATCAAAAATTAATAATTAATAATTTTTTAATATGGCTGTTTGTAAAAAAAATACTGATAATAAAATAGCTTTTGATAATGATATAGTAATTTCTTCTATCATGTTTGATACTATTTGAGCAGAGAAGAATAGTTTTTTACCAACGATAAAAAAAAGATTTAATGTTGCTATAATTCCGGCTTGACACCATATTTATACTTGAGAGCTAAAAGTTTCTTGATATAAGTGGTTAGCAACTAAAACATGAATTTTGTCGTTAGTTATTCCTGTATCATGAAAATGAATTTCGTTGTATACTTGAAAACTTGATTGTCTATGAAAAAGTTTTGATGTTGGAGATATTATAAAAATTGCCTTTTTTAGAGATTTTAATGTTGAACTTTCTGAAACTTGGTTCGAGAAATTGGAATATGATTTGCCTTATCCAAGGATACTTTGAGATTATAAAGAAATTTTTGTTTGTAAAATATGAGATAAAACTCCAAAAAAGATTTTGAATAAATTTTTTGATTTTTTGTATAACTTATGAAATCTTGTTTTTATTTCTGATTTACATTCCGGTTTACCATTGGATGCTTGCCTTGATTTAGATGAAGAAACTATAAATTGAAAAAAAGATATTGTCGCTTTTAATCGGTTTTTTTCTTTGGCTGAAAATTTATGAAAAAAAGCGAGATTTGTTTGATATATAAATTCTGCTGATATTAATTGAAATGTCAAAAGTACGACTGGATTTTGTACTATGGTTTTTTAATTAAAGATTAGCTTTTTTCGATTTTTAGTATATTAGAGTTGATACTTTTTTTGTAAAATGAAAAAATACGGCTTAACATGAATAACATGACAAGACATATATTCACCAATATTTTTTCGATAATTCATAAACCATTTTCATATAAAAAAAAGAATTGATATTAGTTGTCAAACATACCTTTTAAAATAATGAAATGTAAAAAAGATATGATATAAACTAACTTTTTAGAATAAACTTTGTTGTATTGAATATTTTTGATTATTTACAATATAAGATTCTTGGTTCATATCTACAATTTTATCATCTTTTCCTATCTCTCAAATGAGTAATGGACTTTCTGGATTATGCTTTTTAATTATATTGCCTACATTTTCGTGATTTTTTGTAGCATAACAATATTTACATCAATTTAGACAAGTATCATAATATCAAATATCACGATAAGGAATACAATGACATCATTTTCTCATTCAGATTGGTTTTATATTTTTGTATGTTACATTGTTGGCTTGTTCCAAAATTTCTTTTGAGACACATCAAGATTTATGGACTCAGTATTCTTCATATGAATTATCTGTTCCACAAGTTTGTACATAAATATTGTATTTTTTTGAAATTTCTCAAATTCATTTAGCAAGTTCAATTTTATCGTCATCAGTAAAGGGAATAAGTTCATGCATGTTTTTATCTAATTTTTTATATCTCTCTACAAAGCTAAATAAAGCTCTTTGAATATGATTATGAACCTTGTCTGCGATATATTCGTAAGTTTTTAGTAGATATTCAGAATTATAATTTTGGGTAAATAATAATGGATCGAATCTCCGAATTACTTTTTCTTTTCATACAATTTCTGAAAGCTTAATTAAAGTTTCTATCGATTCATCAATACTTGGGACATTTGGTTCAATATCTTTTCAATATGCAGTAATTGTATAATGGCAGAGAATCCTATATTTTTCATTAATATCTTTTATATAGGGAAGTATTGGCTGATAATTTTTTGAACAAAAGACCATACAATCAATTTTTTGTGGACTTAAATCAATTCTGTATACTGTTTTTGGAAATAAAGGATTTCTGGAATAACAAAATCATTCCTTTAATCTATTAAGTAGCCAAGGAGTATAATATTGTACTATGTCTGTCCTTCATGAAATATTTAATAGCATTTTAATTTTGGCTTATAGATTTGTCGACAATGACTATTCATTTTCATCAAGTAGTTCAATTTTCCAAGTCTCTTGAATATTCAACGACATTCTCAAAATCATATACCTTTCAAATCGGAGGAACAATATTGTGTTCATCAATAAATTTCATCATATCATCAATTATTTCTTGAGTAGGATTATTGGAATGGAATCCTGTAATATAACATCAATTTGGGATATCTGAAATTGGATTAAATCAATCAAGAGTGAAAACATTTCAGAGTATTCATGTTACACATACAATTCATCAGACTTTTAATGTTTTTAGTGATTCTTTGACTGTCGCCGCTCAGACAAGTTCTAATACTTTATCAACTTTTTCATCTAGTTGGTTTACAAAATCTCAATGATCAATAATTACTTTGTCTACTCATATATTTTCTAAATATTCTTTTTTATTTTCACTTCTAATTGTCGTAATTACTCTGCATCATAGATTTTTTGCAATTATAATTGAAGCAATTCACAGGGCACTACTTCAAGCTCTTATTAAAATTGTTTCTCATTTTTTCAATTTTAAGCATGGGAATAAAGATCCTCGAGCAGTGTAAAATGTTTCAGGGATGGCTGCTAAATGGATCCAATCTAAATTAGTATTTACTTTAAAAACATTTTTGTGAGGCAACAAAGCATATTCTTCGTAAGATCAGTTAAAACTTCTTCCCATTCCTCACATCAAAGCAATAACTTTTTCTCATTTTTTTAAGTCCGTATTTGAACCATCTTCAACTATTCAGACACATTCAATTCATGGTACTCTAGGTTTGATAAATTGTGGTTTATTAATTTCAAATTGTCTAAAAACAGCTTCTGAATGGTTGAGTCAGAATGCTACTATTTTTACTAAAACCCAATCATCTTTCACTTTTGGTATATCAATTTCAGAAATCTTTAGATTTTCAACTTTAATAGATCATGGTAATTGTACAGCTTTCATTTACATTATATTTAATTTAAAAATTTATTTCTTTCCAACATTGTGGATCTGCATTATACATATTTCATGTCAATCATTTTACAACGGCAGGGCATCATCTACAGAGCATGAATAATTCGCATTTGCTACATTTAACGAATTTATCGTATTGTCTGTATTTGTTCATCTTTTGAGAAATCCAAATATCATAAAGATGATTTTCATTCAGATTT
Organism: uncultured bacterium; assembly: GCA_937906635.1. Classification (GTDB taxonomy): domain Bacteria; phylum Patescibacteriota; class Gracilibacteria; order Absconditabacterales; family Absconditicoccaceae; genus JALOAF01. The sequence continues at coordinate 18,835 of CALCYP010000100.1, forward strand.
CAAACTTTCGATTCCATTCTACGGCATGCATATACATCTTTGTTTGGTAAGATTGTTATATGACCTCTTCAACAATGGCATCAGTCATATACAAAACCTTCTTTCATATTTTCAGGAATTTTATAGAGTCATTCTTCATACAAATAAAGTTTTCGTAAATGGTCTTTCAAAGTGAATTTTGTAACACAGTTATTTTTGATATGCTTTTTATATTTTTTTCGACAAGTATCTAATAATTTTCTATATTCTAATGGCTCAATTCAAACATCTTTTTCTTCACTGGTAGGACAATATCTAGCAAAAGCAAAGATTCTGACTTTATGTTTCACGACTAAATCAATTATCTCTGGAATTTCTTTTATATTTGTTCAGCTCACTGTGGTCATAATAACTGATTTTATTCACGCATTATTTATACTTTCAATTTTTTCTAATGTTGTTTTAAAACTTCATGGTTTTCTAAATCGGTCATGAGTTTTTTCTAATCAATCGATAGACATTTGATATTTATCGCATCAAAATTCTTTTAATTTTTTGCATACTTCATCATTTAAATGAAATGGATTTCACATTATAGTAAATGGAATATTATCCTCTTTTAGTTTCTCTAATAATTGCCAAAAATCTGGATGTAGAATTGGATCTCATCCAGTTAGGTAAAGATATGGTTTTCTACCCATTTTATCGCACATATCTTTTATTTCCTGCAGAGTTTCAAATATTTCATTTTCTTTCATCTCTGCAATACATTTATTATTATTCTCTGAGAATATGTAACAGTGTTTACATCTCTGGTCACACATATCGGTAATGTGCCACTGCACAGAAAAATATTCCATTTTTTAATCTTTTATAAAAGAGCAGAGAATAGATAACTATTCTCATGCTCAACAAGCAGTACCGCAAGCTGCTGGAGTTGGTTCTTCAGGTTTTGATTCTTCTGAAGCTCCACAAGCTGTTCAGCAAGCAGTTCCTGCAGTTTGATTTTCTTCTTGATTTAATACATCTTGTGCTGTCATTATATGATAGTAAAGATATAAAATAAAATTACTTTATTTTTGAAAGTAATTCTGTATATTTTATTATAGAAAAGATATATTATTTCAATAGTAATAAATAAACTTGCTTTCCTTTTTAGAAACTAACTTTCTTGCCATGGACGAAAGTACAATAACTCCACGATCAAACGAATGTCCTCTATATCAGCTTTTTGATCTTTTTGGTAAAAAATGGACATTACATATTTTTCAGTCACTATACATGTGAATATCTACATTTTCGTGATTAATGAAAAGATTGCCACAAATTAATTC
>CALCYP010000101.1 GCA_937906635.1 uncultured bacterium
CTTGAAATTTTACTAGACAGCCAGCATTCTTAGATTATGTTAAAGAATATAGAATAGAATGAGAACTTACAAATACGGATTATATTGTGAATAATACATTCTGGTTATGAACATATCCATGATTAACAGATGAAATGTTAGACTATGTTGTTTTAAAAATTAAACAGTTTGTTAATGAAAGAAAATAAGAAACCAATCTTGAGTATTTGCATCCCAACATGGAATAGGCGATATTCATTACAGTATACTTTAAAATCCATCATGGATCAGGAAGAATTCAGGTCTTGAGATGTTGAAATTGTTATAAGTGATAATGCAAGTACTGATGAGACAGAAACGGAAGTTTGAAAATTATGTAAAAAATATATAAATATAAAATACTTCAGGAATAAGGAAAATATATGATGAAATCCAAATATCAATAAAGCTTTTTCTTTATGAACTTGAGAATATTTATGGTTACTTTGAAGTGATTCTATTATAATCAACGACTGAATAAGAGATACCATTAACACCATAAAAAATACGAAACCAGATATTATATATTATAATCGGGAAGATTGACAACCACTTTATATAGATGATAAATTACCAGAGTTTGATACAAGTAGAAATATATATCAAGTAAAATGACAAAAATCTTTTGTAAGATTATTGAATAATCTATACTGATTTAATAAAAGTAATTTTTGGTTTATTGAAAAAATAATTACATTTATTTCTATTAGATGTATTTCTAAAAAACAATATGATAAAATTATTAAAACTGTTTATTCTCAGCAAAAAGATTTTGATAAACACTCTTTTTCTCAAACAATTCTATTTTTCTTCAAAGAAGTAGAAAATTCAATAATCGTATTATGTACACCACATATATCAAGGAATAGAATGGGTAAACAAAACAGAACATCATATTGGGTTACTTGAAAAATAATGAAGGATTTAATATATATATATAAATACATACAAAATAAATATTGAGTAAAGTTTAAAAAAGCGATTTTATGTAAATCTATTTTTTTGTGGAGTAAAAGATATTTTTTTTCTGTGATTTGAAAGATTATATCATTTTTGTGATTGCTTGATTTTATAGAACCAATTTATCGAAAACGAAAAAATAAGTAGTATTATACATTTATTATTTTTATAATTATATCATACAAAACATGTCAATTTATGTACAAAATTTGATAATTTGAGCATGATTATCATGAATAACAGTGGCTCAACAATTAGCAGAAAGATGAGAAAAAGTTTTGCTAATCGAACAAAGAAATCATATTGGATGAAATTGTTATGACTATTATGATGAAAATGGGATATTGGTTCATAAATATTGACCACACATTTTTCATACTGACTTTGATGACATACGAGAATATGTAAATAGATTTACATCATTTACCAACTATCAACATACTGTTCTATGATGTTTAGATAACCATCTAGTTCCAATTCCATTTAATTTAGACTCCTTATACTGAGTTTTCCCTCAAGAATATGCTAAACATTTGGAAAATGTATTATTACAATATTTTGAATATAATTCAAAAGTAACAATTTGACAATTAAGAGAAAAGGCAAAAGCAGAGAATAATGAAGATTTACAATTTATATCTGATTATATATTCGAAAAAGTATTCAAGAATTATACAATGAAACAACGATGAATTTCTGCAGAAGAAATAAATCCAAACGTAATGAATAGAGTCCCTATTCTAATTTCTAGAGACAACAGATATTTTCCAAAGAATAAATATCAATGAATGCCTGTAGGCTGATATACAAAGATGTTCGAAAATATGCTAGATAATCCGAATATTAAAGTTTTATTGAATACGAAATATGATGATATAAAAGATAATATTGAATATGAAAAATTATATTATACGTGATCTATAGATGATTTTTTTGATTATAAATTTTGAAGGTTAGAATATAGAAAAACATTATATAAATTAGAAGAATTTGACATGCAATCATACCAAAAGAATACAGTAATTAATTATCCAAACGACTTTGAATATACAAGAATTACAGAATATAAGAAATTCTATCCAATGTCGCCAACTTATAATGTAGAAAAGACGGTCATATGTAAAGAAATACCATGAAAATGAGATATAGATGCATATCCAATTGAAGATGAAAAGAATATCGAATTATTAAATAAATATCAAAGCATAACACCAGATAATGTAATATTTTTATGAAGATTGGGGAATTATAAATATTTTGACATGGATAAAGCTATTAAAAATGTTTTAGACTGGGTTAATAATCAATAGTTTCTATTCTTTTATTAAATAATATTTAAAACAATGACAAATAAAAAGATACCTGCTGTAAGTATTATCGTTCCAGTATATAAAGTTGAAAAATATATAAGAAGAAGTTTAGATAGTTTAGTAAATCAAACTTTAAAAAATATTGAAATAATCTGTATTAATGATGGTTCTCCTGATAATTGCCCATCTATTTTAAAAGAATATCAACAAAAATATCCAGAAAAAATAGTAATCATAGATAAACAAAACGAATGAGTTCGAAAGGGTAGATTTGATTGAATTAAAAAGGCTTCTTGAGAATATATTTGATTTGTTGATTCTGATGACTATGTGACATTAGATTTTGCTGAAAAATTATACTTGAATGCTAAAAAAAATAATTCAGATATGTCTATAGGTGGTTTTTATAGGGTCGATACAGATACGGGACATATTTTTTCCAAAGAAATGACATCATTTTGAAATAAAAAAATTAATATGAAAGAAAATCCAGAAGATATTTTATCTATAAATGCCGCATTGTGGAATAAGCTTTTTAAATCAGAGGTCTTAAAAAATATTGAAACATTAGAAAATCCTCCTAGAATATTAGATGATATGATGTTTTTATTGCTATCCTATTTGAATGTTAATAATATATCGTTTATAGAAGATCCAGTTTATTATTACATGGTAAGATCAGATTCAATAATTAGTCAAATAAAAAAAGAGCAGATAGAATCAACTGAAAAAGCAATGGTTAATGTTAAAAAGATATATCAAAGAAACGAAAATTGAAAGTCTTTAATTGAAGTATTGAATTCTATGGCATTCCTTCATTTTTGAATTTCTTTAATGTTTAGATTATCTTTAGATAAGGATTTTAAAAATATTGTAAAATCTAATAGAGAATATTTAGATAAAGAATTTTCATGATGGAGGGAAAGTAGATATCTAAAATTATCATATTCAATTTCTCACGGATTCTCAAATTTTAAGTTGGCAGTAGTAAAGAAGTTTGATGAGCTTTGAATGTTTATAATCTTTATAAAATTTTATAATTTCATCATAAAAACTCTAAAAATAGACATAAAACGATAAAGTAAGTTAAAGTCAAAATTATTATTTATTACTCTATTAATTTATTAGAATACTGAGTCATATTATAAGTAGCTTATAATTATTCGTATTCTCAAAACCATTCTAATTTACATCCATAAATCTCACTCATTTTTTGAACTACTGCGAGAGTCTTGTACCTTGGATCTTGCTGATTTGCATAATATCGTTTAT
>CALCYP010000102.1 GCA_937906635.1 uncultured bacterium
CTATTGCAAATGAAGTGATAAACGATATGCTAAAATAGTGTTTTATTATTCAAATTTTTTTGATGAAAATAAAAAAAATATTAAATAATATATTCTTATTAATATCATTATTTATTGTTTTTGGTGTATGTATCGCAGATACTGGTATTTGTACTGAGGAATGATGGACTGTGTGTTTATCATGATGTTGAAATGATTCTATTTGTATGGAGGATTGCCAAACAGAGTATGATAATAACTGTGATGAAAATAATCAAACACAAAATCCAACTATTTCGTGTGATTATTATCCAAATGAGTATTGAGATTGTGATATTTATGTATGAAATTATGAATATTCAGATTGATGTTGTGTGCCTGTTAATCTTTGCATTAACCCACCTGAAACTTGATGAATATGTCAAGAATGATTTTATAATGATGGTGGATGTTGCCAACCGATGTGTTCTTGAAGTTTATATTTACCTGAAGGCGCAATGTCAATGACAGAATGTACATGATGTGCAGAATGAACTGTTCCGAATGCAAACCACACAAAATGTATTTGTGATTCAGACTATAAATGTTGTGGAGTGCAATTAAATAATACTATTCCATTCATTTGAGACTGTATTGAAATGAATGCAGAATCTAGTAGAGATAATACTACAAATGTAAATAGTGTGACAGCTTTCCCTATCTTGATGCAGTGACTCATGAAGATATTGATGTCAGTTATTATGATATTTTCATTTATTATGATAATCGTTGCTTGATTATTAATTGTATCTGGAGCTTTTGGATGAAATTGATTTACGACAGGAAAGAAAATAATAAAAAATGTCATAATATCATTGATATTATTATGATCCTCGTGACTCATATTGAGCTTGATTAACCCAAGTTTCTTTGGGGGTTAAATATTTTAATTTGTAAATATAAAAAATGGTTGATATTAAATTGGAATGAGAATGATTTTTAATTGAAAAAAAGGTTTTATTTTGAGCTACCCAGCCACATCCAGATTATGTGAATTTGGCATTGGAGGTGTGAGATGATGTAGTGACAGAGAGATTGCCACATGCTATCATAGAGTATCCTTGAGAATATGATATTATGTGAATATGAGCAAAAGTTTTTTTGTGAAAAGATAATAAGTTGAACTATCTATTAAATATTGATTGAAAGAAAATCTGAATTATACAGACACCAAAAATTTTGGAGGAGGATGAGGTAACAGGTATGGATTGGTGGTTATATTTAGATGATGCAGTAGAAAAAAGGTTAGACCAATTAGAGATGGTATGAAAAAAGTTGAAATTACTCGTAGCAGATTGACAGTTAGAGATAGAGGAGAAATGAGACAATGCTAATGATGAACCAGCAGAAAAGACAAAACCTTCAGAGATAGAAGAGGAGTAATTATTATTTAAGGCATAATAGACAAAAAGGGTTGCTATGTGGACAAAAAGGTTGCTATTTTC
>CALCYP010000103.1 GCA_937906635.1 uncultured bacterium
AATACCTTCACCTTTATCTTATTTATTAGTGGTGCTTTTTAAATGATAATTAATTTTTTTTGAAATTTTCTTGTTTTTCTCTTTATATTCTTTAAAAGTAAATGAATTATTAATTCTTAATTTTTAATTATTAATTATTCCCATGGATTTTTTGGAGATAGGAAAAAAATGGCAAAAGAAACGAGAAGAAGCTGGAACTTACAAGGTCATAGAAGATCCAGAAAAAGAAAGTTTCTATATTTTAGATATGTTCCCTTATCCAAGTTGAGCTGGATTACATGTCTGACATCCAAAATGATATATAGCCACTGATGTGATAGCTCGTAAGCATATGTTACTTGGACAAAAAGTTTTGCATCCAATGGGATTTGATACTTTTTGAGTTGGTACAGAGCAATATGCTATAGCTCACAAGATGAAACCACAAAAAGCTGCTGCAGACAATATTGCTACATACAAAAGACAGCTAGCAATGTTTGGTTGTACATATGATCGAGATAGAGAAGTAAATACCGCAGACCCAAATTATTTCAAGTGGACTCAAGCAACTTTCCTCAAAATGTACAATAGTTATTTTGATGAAAAAGATCAAAAAGCTTATGATATTTCAGTATTAAAAGACAAAATTCATGCTTGAGAAATCAAAATCCCAGATACTATGACAAAAGAAGAGTTTATAAATAGTCAGAGACTTTGCTATATGGATTACAAGCCAATCAATCGATGTCCAAACTGTAAGACATGACTTTCAAATGAAGATTTGGAGGCTGATGGTACTTGTGAGAGATGTGGAAGTATGGTAGAACAAAGACCTATGAAACAGCGAGTAATCAGAATTACAAAATATGCAGATAGACTTTTGAAGTGATTGGATAATTTGCCATGATGGGCAGACAGTGTAAAAGATCAACAAAGAAACCGAATTGGTCGTTCAGAATGAACAGAATTTGAAATGAGAATAGCAGAGAATGGAGCGGAGAATGGCGGAGAATGAAGAGGGATAAAAAAAGTGTTTAATGATGGAACTTATGATATTATAGGTTGTGCCATGAATGTCCATAAACAGCTGTGACCAGGATTACAAGAAAAAGTTTATCATAAAGCTTTGCTAAAATTATTAGAAGAGAAATGACTAGATGTTGAATCTGAGAAGATAGTACCATACAAAGTTAATAATGAGGTATTTTGATACTGAAAAGTTGATATTGTAGTAAATTGAAATATTGCAATAGAATTAAAATCTAAAAAAAATATAGAGTGAGATTTTTATAAGCAATTAAGAACTTATATAAATCAATCAGATAATACACAAACATGATTGTTGATAAATTTTTATAATAGTAAATTGGAGTACAAAAGGTTAGAAAAGGATTATGGTAGAGTGGTGGGGAATAATTCAGAGAATGGAGCAGAGAATAATAGAGAATGAGTCTGAGAATGACAGAGAATGGGGCTGAGAATGACTGAGAATATTTCTCAGGTATTCTCTGAAAAAAATTCTCAGATATTCATCAAAGTTTATACCACTAGAGTTGATACAGTATTTGGAATGTCTTTTGTTGTGATGGCACCAGAGCATGAATTAGTAGATAGGATTACGACTGCTGAATATAGAGCTGCTGTAGATGCTTATGTAGATCAAGCAAAACACAAAACGCAATTGGAAAGGACATGACTTCAAAAAGAAAAGACATGACAATTTACATGATCATATGCAATCAATCCATTTAATGGAAAGAAAATTCCAATTTATATCTGAGATTATGTACTTGCATGATATGGTACATGAGTCGTAATGGCTGTGCCTGCACATGATGAGAGGGATTTTGATTTTGCTAAAAAATATGATATAGAAATCATAAATAGTATTTTACCAGAAGATAAAGATCACGAAGATTATGATAAAATCAAAAATTGTGAGATTTGCTATCCTGATAAATGAATATTAAATGACTCATGAGAATTCACAGGTCTAAAATCTGATGAGGCTATTGCAAAGATGCAAAAATGGTTGACTGAGAGATGAATTGGATGAAAGAAAGTAAATTACAGACTCCAAGATCGAGTATTCTCTCGTCAAAGATACCGGTGAGAGCCCATCCCTATGATTCATTGTCCAAATTGTGGAATTGTACCTTTGACCGAAGATGACTTACCTCTGACTTTGCCAGATGTAGAAAATTATGAGCCAACTGGTACTGAGGAATGACCACTTGCAAATATCCATGAATGGATGAATGTAAAATGTCCACATTGTGGTGCTGATGCAAAGAGAGAATCAAATACTATGCCTTGATGGGCTGGATCAAGTCGGTATTGGATTAGATATATGGATCCACACAATGACAAGCAACTTGTTGCTCCAGAAAAAGAAAAGTTTTGGCATCCAGTAAATATGTATGTTTGATGAGCAGAACATATCAATAGACACATGATTTATGCAAGATTCCGAAATATGTTCCTTTATGATATGGGAATCACATCAGTACAAGAGCCATTTGAGAGTTATCAATCAGTATGATTGATTATGGCTGAAGATGGTCGTAAGATGTCCAAGAGACGATGAAATGTAGTAAATCCTGATGATATCGTAAATGAATATTGAGCTGATACATTGAGAGTTTATGAGATGTTTATGTGACCTTTTGACCAAGCCGTAAGCTGGAATACAAACTGAGTAAAATGAGTAAAGAAGTTTTTAGATAGAGTATGCAATTTGTATCCAAAAGTAGATGAAAGCTATGAAGATGACAAAAAAATATTGATGACATTACATCAAACAATCAAAAAAGTAGATGAAGATGTAAGTAGGAGATTTGGATTCAATACGGCTATTGCTCAGATGATGATACTCGTAAATGAACTTACATGAGTAGAAAAAATATCAAAAAAGACATTTGAGACATTGATAATTTTGCTTGCTCCATTTGCTCCTCATTTGGCTGAAGAATTCCGAGAAAAATTAGGGAATCAATTTAGCATATTTGATGGAAAAAATCGACCAGAAGTGGATGAAAAGTATTTGATTCAAGATACAGTGACTATGGCAGTACAGGTAAATGGGAAAGTAAGATGAACTATTGAAATTTCAAAAACAGCAACTCAAGAAGAAGTATTTGAAATAATTAAGAACGATGAGAAAATTAGTAGAAATTTGGTATCAGAAATAAAGAAAGTCATCTATATTCCATGAAAAATTTGTAATATAGTATTGTAATATAGGTATCAAATATGAAAGTCTTAGGAGTAATCCTGAGACTTTTTTGAAACAATTAAATGTGAGAAATTGTAGCTTATGTCTGGTTTAAAAAATAATATTTGAAAATTTGCTTTTTCTGGCTGTTTTTAGTATATATCATACTAAATAAATAAAATAAGTCTATGATTTTTATAAAAAAATTTTTTTTGTAAATCTAAAGTTTTGATTTCGACAAAATGGACATTGTAAATTTTGTGATATTTTTCAGTTAATTACTACGTATTTTTTTTTGAAAAAAATCTGTCTACATCAAAAGTATTTGTCTTAATGTGTCAAAAAAGATGTCGTTGCAATATTACTTATAATAAACAAAAGTTCTAACGTAAATTTTGTATATTGTTTATTATCTTTTCAAAGAAAAATGAGATTTGATTTGAAAAAGTTTTTTTGTGTATTAGCTATTTTGGCTATTGTTGGTGTTTTTTCTTGCTTTTCGTATGAAGCAGATACTCGGTATACGGATTTTTATTTTGATTCAAATTTGAAACAAAAGGATATTTCTTTGTCAGGTTGAGTAGAAGAAAATTTTAATTTTTATCTCAAGAATAATTCTGATTCAGTGATATCTGGTCGTTTTGTAGCAGTAGATGCTATGGAAGTTCAATGAGGGGTATTTGTGTGTGCTACAGAGTGACAGACTGGAGATGTATGACAGTATATTATCTTAACTTCAGATACATTTTCCTTAAATCCTTTTTCGACTTTTACTGGTTTAGCTTCTGTAAAATTTCCTGAATATTATTGAGGTGATTATTATTGATGTATTGTTTATATCCCATATTGAGATGAACAGAACGGATATGTAAATACAGTACCTCGTAAGGCAATAATTCTGAGATCGACATTAAATGCTACAGCAATTGAATATCAAATTAAGGTTTTTCCGGGAAGCCGTTCAAAACCAAGTTTGGCAAATGTTTGAGAAATTAGGTTTTATAAGTGAAATCAATTAAAATATTCTTGATCAGTAGAAACAGATTCTGGTTGATTTTGAAGTTTTTATGCAATAATTCCTAATGATGTATATAATGTAGTTTATAAATGACAATCACATCTAGCATCATATTTGGAAAATGTTCGTGTATGATCTGGATATTCAACTGGTTTTGATTTCACGACATGAACAAATTTGGTGTGAGTGCAAAATTTTACAAATTCAACTGATAATTGATTTAGATATCAGATTGCTTGAGATTTGGAAAGTGACTTATGAGTTTATGATTTTACGATTAATTCTACTGATATAGCTATTGTGACTAAATCATGATTTTTGGATAATATGTTTGGTGATCCAAGAGATTTAAATGGTGATTGAAAGATAAGTGTAGATGATTTAGCTGTAATTGGAGCTAACTTTGATCAAAAAGATGAATTCTTTGCTGAAAATGCATTTAATGGTTTATGGTACTTTAATTAATAAAACTTTTGTTTGATGAAAAACGTGAAAATTTTATCTATGATAGTTTGATTTGCAGCAATACTTTCGTGAGTAAGCGCTTTTAATACAAATTTTTATTTTGCTCCAGCTTCTGGTACTAATTTAAAATTGTATTGTGAAACCCCAATTTATTTTATGATAAATTGATGAACTGATAAATTTAATTGATTTTCAGCAAGTATAAAGTTTGATTCAACTAATATTCAGATTATTCCATGAACTATTCATTCTGATTTTCCAAACTGAAGTAATGTGGTTGTTGGAAATCTATACAATGTATGATGAGCTATGAAATGATGATCTAAGCAATGAACTATTACGTGAGTTACTTTTCATATAAATACAAAAAATAATATATATTCAACAACGCTTTCTTTTGTAGGATCCGATGGAACCGATCCAACTTATTGATTGGATACTACAGATGATGGAATAAGTTTAAATGGTTTTGATGAGGCGTCTAGAGATATACTTACAAGTGTAACAAATGCTACATATAATTTTGTTGCTTTGCCCTGTGTTGCGGATTGAACAAAGCCTACGATAACGAGTGTGTCAGTGAGTAGTTGAGCTACAAAAATAGCATCTGATAGAATAATAACATTTATTACATATGATTGGGATAGTAGTAATAAAGTTTCTTATTGGTTCAATTGAAATTCTACTTGAAGCTTATCTAACTATGTCTCAGCTCCAAATAATGTAGATAATCAAGAATGAGTAGATAGTGGATCTGTTTTTGTAAAACTTAGTTGTCTAACTTGTTCTGGTTCGCCATCAAACGTAAGCGCTATTTTGAATATGTCTGATTGGGATTGAAATAGCTCTATAAATGCTTTAACATGGGATAGTCAAAGGAGGTGATATAATGTATCCATAAATCCACCATTCCCTTATGAGGTAGAAAAACAAGTTACTGTAAACATTTCTGTAAGTGATAATCCAAATGAGAATTGACAAACACATACTCAGACAAAAAGTTTTTCTTTTAATGCTCCTGTAGCTCCAAATATTACTCGTATTTCTCCTACTACAGATACTTTTGTTTCGCCGAGTAAGGATTTCCCAATTAGCTTTTATATTTCAGATGACTGGGCTGGAGTAGATACAGGAAGTGTAGTGATTAATGTATCTTATTCAGGCGGAGAGTTTGTATATTCATGATCTGATTTAGATTTTCAATTATCGTGATGACAAGCATGATTGTGAAATGCTTGAAGTTATGTGGTAAGCTTTTATCCAAGAGAAGATTTGCCGGTGCTCACAGAAGTTACTTTGTCTGTGACATGATATGATTTAGCATGAAGTGTAAAATTATTACAAAGTAGTTTCACTACGAGGCCAGAATGTAGCTTTTTTGGATGTATTGATAGTGTAAATATTGTTTGAAATGAGATAAATCAAATCTTTTCTTGAACAGTATTGTATATTACATGAACTAATCCAAATTCACCATATCCTTTTTTGACTTGAGAAAATAATGAAATATTGATGTGTGGAAAAGATTGGTCTGGTACGGATATTTTGGGTAATGTCTATCTGTATGATGAATTATGAAATAGGTTGAGTAATGTGTTATATACCTGAAATGAGCTATTTATAACTTGATTGGACGTTGTATATCAATATGGTATGATAATTGTCAAATAATTATTTATATAATCTTTGCAAATTATGAAAAATTTTTTGTATTTGATAGCACCTTTTGTATTTGGACTTTGATTTGTGTGAGCACAATCTATTTCTTTAATTCCAGAATGAGATTGAAATTTTTGAAATGGGTGTATGGTGCCAATCGATGTATATGTGGATACAGCATGACAGGAGATTTCAGCTATGGATTTGATAATAGAGACATCATTGGAATATAAAGATTTTGTTCCTACAGATCTTTTCCCTTATTTTTTCCCACCTACAGTTAAAAGTAATTGATTGATACATATAGTATGATTTACTGTAGATCCATCTGAAAGAGTAAAAGAAAGTGGGAAAATAGGTACTTTGTATTTTAATCAAAAGGATTGAAATATTGATTGAGCAGTCAGATTATATTTTTTGGAGGAAGGAAATACGACAGATACAAATTTAAATTTAGCTTGAGGAATTGATGTGTTGAAAGATGTTTGAAGTGCCTTTGTGACATTTTCTGACGAATTGGAGTCTTGTGAAATTGTGAATGCAGGAGTAGATGGTAATGATAACACTTTAGAAAGGGTTCAAAATGAAAATGTTATCTCTTGAGGGTTTGCAGATAAGACGCAGGAAGAAGCTTTTCAAGAAACTTTTGAGAAAATAGAATCTAATGAAAAAATAAATTCTAATCATGGTGAGAGCGTACCACAAAGTATGAAAAATAAAGTAGGAATTGTAATTTTATTTATATTGTTGTTAGTCGTATTGTTATTACTTATAAAAAATATTTTATCATTTGAAAAGAAATCTGGTAAATGAAAATCAAAAACAAAACACAAAAAAAAGTAATATTGTGAATTTTGTTGTGAATTTTTTGATTGAGTGCTGAAACGTTTTCTCAGTACTATTATTTTGATAATAATTGAAATGTTTATCAACAATGATGTGAGGAAACAGTAAACGTAAGGATTAATTCGAATTGAAAAAATGTGCGTGCGTGACGTTTCCATTTAATATTAGATCCAACAACGACTATTTACGAAACATCAGATGATGTTTCAATTCTTAGATGATGACTTATAGTCGGAAGTACACAGACATTTTTAGATTGGTCTGCAGAGATTATACCATCTTGGAAAAGTTGAACAAATAAAACTATTTTACAAATTGATCGTAGTAATGCTACAACAGATTATAATTGAACCAATTGATTGTATGCTACTGTAAAATTTAAGCCGGTTTTTAATGCAAATAATTATGATATCCAGTTTTGAATGGAGTATAATTGATTGGCGGAATGATCTGAATCTACGATAGAGACTACACTTAGCAAAGCATGATGAATAGAATTAATAAATCCAGTACAACAAAATTTATATAGGACATGAAGTTATCAAGTATTGCAGGAGCCTTGTGTTGCAGATACAAAAGTGCCAACAATAGCAAGTGTTTCTATTGCAGATAAGACTACAAAAATATCTCATCTTTCTGGATTGAGTTTTTCTTTAAAAGATGAGTGATGAGTAAATTGATCAGATGTTCCATATATATGGTCTGGTTGAGCGTGGACATGAAATGTATGATGAATAGTAACCAATCAATATGGAATAGATTTAACTAGAGGAACGGTTACACTCATTTGAAATTGAAATGAAAAAGTTATACCACTTAATTCAGCATGAATTGATATCAATTGGAATAAGAAAACATGGCAAGATACTGGGTTAAATTTGGATGTCTCTATCCCACCTTCATTATTGTTTAACTTTTGAACTGAAAAAACTATTTCTCTGATAATTCGGTTTTATGATAGGGCGGGGAATACTGGTTATTATGCAAAAACTTTTAATATTCCTCAATGACCAACTTTAATTTCAAATTCAGCATCTCCTGCAAATGGCGATGTTTATGTCAATTTGAGTGATCCTATAAAATTATGAATAAAAGATGATTGGGCTGGAGTCAATTCTGGAACAATAAAAATAACACTTTCTTGAATAAATTGAACAACTTATTGACCATATGAATTTAGTGGAAGTGATTTGAATTTATCTGGAGTACAGTGAGGTGTTAATATGCCTGATTATTACATAAATATTACAAATCACGAACAATTCCCTACATCAGGTATGATAAAAGTATCTGTCTACGCCCAAGATATGGAGTGAAATATAGACACAATTTCTGATTATATTTTTACTACTAGACCAAATTGTAGTGAGTTCCAATGCTGTGATCCAGTTTTATTGGATTTAGGAAATGAAAATACTATTTATTATACAAATACTTGATTGATAATTTCAGGATGAGTGAATCCTACTTTTTCTAGGGATGGACAAAATATCACATGAGTAATTGATTGTAATACTGAAAATAAATGATTATCTGTATATACATGAGAGGATAATTTTATGTTCTTTACTGATGAATCAGAATTAACTATTTTGTGAACTGGAATAAAATGAGTATTATCATGAAATGTTTTAACTTTGAGTTATATAATTGATTCGGCTGAAATAATCGTAGATAAGCCATCAAGTGGACAGATATTAACAACTTGAGATGTGGATATTCAACGACATCTCACATGAGTTGATGATGAAGATGCTTGGTTGAGTGGATATTATATTGAAATATATAGTTGAGATATTTTGATTACGTGATGATTCGTAGATAGTACTTGAATCATAGAATCTTTATCGGATGGAGAATATGAATTTGTAGTGTATCCAATAGATTTATGATGACATACTGGCAATGCTGTTGTATGAAATTTTTCTATAGATACGGTGGTACCAAGTGTGGTGATCACAGGAAATGATGTGTGAATGTGTAGTCCAGTAGGTACTCTATATACTATCACATGAAGCTTTAGCGAGGCAGTGACATGAATTGATGCTTCGACATTGACAGTGACTGGTGGAACAGTTCAGAATTTTCAAAAAATTTCAGATATTGAGGCTGTATGGACAATAAAAGCTTGATCTAATGGTGCTGGAATTGTTTTAACTTGGATAGCAACTTGATCTTTTGTAGACTTGGCTGGAAATACTAATATTACTTGAAGTAATGAACTAAATTGGGATTATGACTGAGAAGGTCCAGAGTTTATACTTGAAGATGTGGAAGTACCAGAATGTACTACATGAACTATGATAATTTCTTGAGTAGTTCAAAAGTGATGTGCTAGTGGACATAATAGTCCATATAGTTGGGATGCATGAAATACTTGGTGATTAAC
The DNA here is from genome assembly GCA_937906635.1 of uncultured bacterium. Lineage (GTDB taxonomy): Bacteria > Patescibacteriota > Gracilibacteria > Absconditabacterales > Absconditicoccaceae > JALOAF01. The sequence goes on from CALCYP010000103.1 coordinate 9,571, forward strand.
TTGGACAAATACAGCATATAGTGGATGAATAGGGGAAAAAATTATGACTGTACAAGTACGTGATGCATTCTGAAATTATACGGAACAGACATGAAAATATACATGGACAAATGTAAATCCAAGTGTAGATGATGTTTTTGTAGAAAATGTATGACTGTTAACATGAATAAATTGGATGGAATTATCAAATGCACATGAATGATTATGTTGAACTTGAACGATAGAATTTAGTTGATTTATAGATAGTTGAAGTCATTGAACATGTATTGAAGAATGATGAGTTATTACATATGTCGCTGATACGGATACTGAATACGAATGATGAGATAGTTGTATATTTGAGATAACTGATGATGAATGATACGCGGCAACATGAGAGATTATGTTTACATGAATAGATACAAAGAAACCAACGTGTGAAATCTCATACAATGAGAATGTTTGTACAAGTGGTGATATTGCATTGACTATGAGGGCTACTGGTGCAAATGAATATAGTTGGAATTGATTTACAAGTATGTCACCAGATAATTTACCTCACAATGTAAATTGAAATGGAATATATACATGATATGTGAGAGATAGCGTAGGTAATACATGAATTTGTACAGTGGAGGTAGTGACTTTTGATAATGTTTTACCTAGTATTACTATACCAGTTTCTGCAGATCTTACAGCGGAGGAATGTACTATAATTGAGTGAGGTATTCAGGTTGATGATAGCTGATGATGTGGAAACTGATTCAGTTATTTATGGTGATGATTTGGATTTGGAAGTGATTTGTCTTATTCGTGATATAGTGAAGTGGTTACATGAAAGACAGCTACTGTCTCTGTATGGGATTCAGCTTGAAATTTAGCTACTTCAAATATTAATTATACTTGGACTGATACATGAGTTCAATTGATAAATTGAAATGAACAAATAATTTTTGATATCGTTTTGACTTGATGAAATTCGTATAATACTACGACATGAGATTTGATTTCATTATTTGGGGTTAGAGAGTGAAATTGTGGTGCAAAATATATTTCTGTATCAAAAATTTCTTGTAATTGATTGTCTATGGACATAGATGTTGAGTGAAATGTAGTCATTACTTGAAATAATAATTTAGAGCGGACAGGAAGCTGTGAACTGAGATTTAGTGATGATGATGGAAATTCAGAAATATGAATATTAAAAATAAGAGTGGATACGGTAGTGCCATGAGTAGAAATACAATGAACAAATCTTGCTTGTATGAGTGGAAGTACTTTCAGTGTGACTTGAATATTTACAGAGCCGGTGCAGTGATTTGATGTTTGAAATATTTTTGTAGAAAATGGAACACCATCTAGTTTAGCATGAAATGGATCTGGATATACATGGACAGTAAACATGGATCCAAATGTAGTTGTAAGAGTAAAAGTACCAGCTTCAGCTGCATTTGATTTGAATTGAAATCCCAATACCGAATCAAATGAATTGACAGGAATGTATGATACGGCATGACCAAGTAAGGTTATTTTATCCGAAAAGACAAAAGTATATAGTGAAAGTAGTAATTTTTCTTGGCAACCTGTGTCGGATAGTGGTTGTGCATGAGTAAGTGGATATATACGAGAATTGTATGAATGAGCGTGTGAATGAGCTTCAAAATATTCTTGAGCCACATCATTTGGTACAGAAAACTTTACTGTAAGCTGATTGGAAGGTAGTGGTTCATACTGTCGAAGAGTAAGATCTGTAGATAATTTCTGAAATATGTGAGAATGGTCACAAGAAGACGAATTTATCGTAGATTTGAGTGATATTTGATGTGATTTTGATTATGTTCAAGCTTGTACGAGTTGAACAGTTCAAGTGACTTTGATTCCAGGTGATCCATGATATACAGATAACTGAGTAGTATATTTATCATGGCAAGAGACAGGACATTGGCAAAATGTATCTGGTTTGACTACAGGAGTGACATATAGTGGACAGACTTTGATTTGATATATTTATCAGCCAGCAACTGAGAAATTTAATTCATGTACTTTCGTAGCAAGTAATTTGATAGATAAAGAAAAACCTGAAGTTGATTCTGTAGTAGTTGATTCTGTACCAGAGTGTACTACATGAACTGCTACAGTGACAGTTTCAGATGAATGATGTGGACAATGAACCTATATGTATAATTGGAATTTAAATTGATATATTGAAAGTAATTCATTCCAACAATATTTTTGAGAATCTGGCACGAGAACTATCAATTTGAAAGTAAAAGATAATGTATGAAATGAAAGTAATGTGACATGAGTTGTATTTACATGGACAGATTCTCCTATTTCTGGATATGATTTCACATGAAGTACAAGTGTCTGAAATACATTAAAAACTGTAAATTGGAGAGAAATGTCTGAAGCTTCTGATTGAGATTGTGGAAGTGAAACAATTACTTTCAATTGATTTGTAGATACATGAACGAAATGAACTTGTATGAGAGTGTGAGATGAGATTACATATATACCAAATTCAAATGAGATTTGAGATGATAGCTGTACAATTCAAGTAAAAGATGATGAATGATGAACAAAAGATATTGTAATTTATTGGGAAGGAATAGATACAGTATGACCTACATGTACAATTACTAAGGTACCAGATGCTTGTGTAAGTGGAAGTATTGAAGTTGATTTAGTAGCAAATGAACCAATAAATTATGCTGTGTGATGAGAAATTCAGTGGTGATTATCGTGAAATATTGCTACATGAATTTTGGATGCAAATTCAATATTTGGTGTAGAAATAAGAGATTTAGTAGGAAACACATGAATATGTAATGTAAATGTTACTAATATAAATACTGGAGTTTTGGATACCCCAGTACGATTGAGTCCAGTAAGTGGAAGTAGTATAAATGATAACACCTTGGATCTTTCTTGGAACTCTGTAGGAGCTCAATGATGTAGAGGTGTGTCGTGATATGAAGTACAAATTATCCCTTTATGATGAGATGCAATTACGTGATTTACAAATGTAAACAGCTGGACGACTCCTGAATTGACTGATTGAGAATATACTATAAAAGTAAAGACCATTGATAATTTGTGATGAGAATCTGAATGGACAGGAATAACTGTCACAATTGATACTGAGAAGCCAATGTGTGAGATTCAATACAATAATGCATGTATAAGTGGAAATGTTCAATTAATTATGGTTACTACATGAGCTGATTTCTATAGTTGGACAAATTTCTCAGATATGTCAGAATCATTAACTCCAAATAGTGTAAGTAGTAATTGAACGTATTATTGTTTTGTAAAAGATTTAGCTTGAAATACCTGAATAAATAGTACTTGAATAACGAATATAAAAACTTGAGTTTTGTCTGGGCCAAGTGATTTGATTATAGTTTGATGAACACCAACAAACGATGATACTCCTGAATTTACATGGAATCAGCCAGATAATGATGGATGTAGAGAAGTTTCTGGATATATTGTCCAGATATTATCATGATGAACTCCAATTGATACAATTCCTGTAGATGGAACATGATGGACTCCTTCAACACCTTTGCCTGATTGAGAATATACTATCATAATAAAGACGGTAGATACTTTATTTTGAGAATCTGAGTGAATAGGAATAACTTTTGTGATAGATACATCAGCTCCAAATTGTAGTGTAGAAGTAATCACAGAAAACTGTACAAATTCTGGAGTGGAAATAAAATTGTCTTGAGATATGTCTGATATTTTGACATATAGTTGGTGGAATTGAACTACTTGAAATTTCTGAAGTAATATTACGACAATTGTAAATCAAAATGGAGAATATACATGATATGTATATGATGATGCATGAAATGAATGAGTTTGTATATGAGTAGTATGAACGTGAATTCAGGATCAAATATTAATTTCTTATGAGACAAATGATGCTGTATGATTTGAGTGTGAGGTAATTACATGATCTATTGTATGAAATACATGAGATAGTTGTTGAAAAGATGATTTGAGTAAATTCATATATTCACGGCCATGATGAATAAATACTAGTGAATATTGAACTAGTTCAAACAATGTATTGTCTTGATTTGGTATACAAGTGACAATAGCGGATTGAGCATGAAATGGTATTTGAACTACTGTAGAATATACATGGAATGATACTTGAGTTACATTGAGTAACTGAGCAAGTCAGGATATTACTGTATTGAGTTGAACTTTTGAAAAAACGGTAGCAGAAATAATCGATATGTTTGGAGCTACTGAATGAGCTTGTTGAACTTGAAATATTACAGTGACATGAACTATCTGTTCATGAGCAAGTATTTCTGTAGAAAATTGAATTATTTCTATAAATCCAGATGCCGATTTAGATTGAGTGGATTGATATTGTGAATTTGAGTTTTGAGATGATGAGTGAGAAAAAACTACTACATGAAAAGTAACGTTTATAGTAGATACAAAACAACCACGAGTGACTTTGACATGAACAAATTTTGTATGTATGAATACTGATACTTTTGATGTGACTTGAATATTTACCGAAGCAATGATATGATTTGAATTGTGAGATGTAAGTGTGTCGGGAGGAGCAATATCTAATTTTGACTGAAATGGATCTGAATATACATGGACAGTAACTATGACTCCAATGGTAGAAACTATAGTTTTTGTGCCAGCTTGAGTTGCTACAGATTTGAATTGAAATGAAAATACAGAGTCAAATAAATTGACAGGAATGTATGATAATGTTTGACCAAATGATGTATCGTTTGTTAATCGGCAAAATACATGATTTTCAAGAAGCACTACATTGCGTTGGAGTCAGGTAACTGATAGTGGTTGTGCTGCATTATCTTGATATAATTATAAGTTTGCACAATGACCAGATTGTACGATAAATCCAATTCTTGAGTGATTTACAGGGGATACAAAGCTGTTTGTAGATGATTTGTCTCATGAATTAACTTATTCTTTGTGTGTTCAACCGGTAGACACTTTATGAAATCTATGAAATCGAACGATGTGAACTTTTGTGGTAGATTTGAATTCAATATGATGTATTATAGAGGAGTCTGTATGTAGTAATACATGAGTTGTATTGACATTGAGACCATGAGAGTGAGTGGAATGAGAGACTTCTCTATCATGGACATGATATGATGATATGTCGTTGACAGATGAATTAACAAAGGAATGGACAGAATCTTCATCTATCATAGAATGATATATACAGCAAATTTCTGGATGAACAACGATTCAATCAATGTGTACATATGTCGTACAAAATATAGATAAAGAAAAACCTACTATAACAAGCTTTACTGGCATTTCTGTGCCTGAATGTACTACATGAGATTTGAGTATTATAGCAACTGATGAATGATGTGGAAGTGGTGTTATCTTTTATAGTTGGGATAATTGAGAATTTGGTTTGGGTAATATTACTTATCCATTATGGAGCTGAAAGGCTTGAAGCAGAATAGTAAATGTACAAGTAATGGATAATGTATGAAATACTGTATCATGAAGTGCTACTATTGAGTGGACTGATTCCGAAATTTCTGGAAAGAATATTATAGTAGAAAATGTTTGAAGGTGATCTTGAGTAAATTGGAGAGAAATGTCGGAGGTAAGTGATTGAGCTTGTGGAAGTTGAACTGTAAATGTGGTATGATTTATTAATTCAGGTTCTAAATGAGAATGTACAGTAGATTGAGATATTGTGACATATACACCATATGATGGACAAACATGAAGTGATGTTTGTGTACTTAAAGTACGAGATGATGAATGAGATACAGGATTAATAGAAATAACATGGTCTTGAATCGATACGGAGAAACCAAGCTGTAATTTGGCAATACAAACATGACAGAGCTGTACGAGTTGAGAAGTTACATTAAGTCTGAGTTCAAATTCAGATGATGTAGTAGAATATAGTTTTGATTGAGAGAATTGGGTATCATGGACAACAATTGTTACTACATGAACAAATATCATATGAACATATACATGATATGTAAAAGATAGTGCATGAAATGTAAGTGATGCATGTAATGTAGAAGTGACATGATGAGTATTGGATTTGGATGAACCAGAATTAGAGACAATGGATTGGATATGATATGAATGTAGTACATGAATTGTGTCAGTGACATGAAATGATAATTCATGTGGAATGAGTGGGTTGTATTATTGATGGGAATGATTTGAAAACATTACAAATACAAATGAAATCTATAGCTGAAATGTATGAAGCCAGACTGTAAATGTTTGGGTATTTGATTGAGTGTGATATAGTATAACAAAACAAGTGACCTATACATGGCAAAATATACCAGTAACATGAAATGATTTTGTAGTAGAAAATGTATGAACAGGAATTACTGTAGATTGGTTTGAAAATTGAAATGTGTCAGCATGAAATTGTGAATTAGATGATATTGAAGCAATATCAAGTAATACGTGAATGTGTGAAATAAGTGGACATAATGTAATATATAAGCCAGAAGAATGATTACAGTGAGGAGAAAGTTGTACGATTACAATAACAGATGGAGATGAAGGATGATGAGAATGAACATGAATAGAGATAGAAATAATATTTACATGAGTAGATACAAAGAGGCCAATAGTAGCTCTTGTATGATGAGTATGAGAACAGTGTACAAGTGAAAGTATATTCACAGTGACATGAGAGTTTGATGAGGTAGTTGAATGAGTAACGGCTGATACATTAACATGAAAAAATGTGGAAATAAATTGATTTAAAAATATTGATTGAAAAGTATATGAATGGACAGTAGAGATGAAATGATGAACATGAATAGTGTGGTTATTGACATGATGAATTAGGGATAGTGTTTGAAATGAATTGATGACATGAGATGAAATTATTTTGTGAAATTATGATGTTTCATTACCAAGTTCTGTATTGTTAAGTCGTCCAAGTATTTGAGAAACATCTTATAGTAATTCAATTACATTTAAGTGGACAGAATCAAATGATGAGTGATGTGCATGAATTAGTGGATATATATTACAGATATGTGGAGATGAATTGTGTGAAAATGTAATTAGATCTTCATCTGTTTCATGAACATGAAAGACTGAATGATCTTTGTGAAGTTCAACATGAACATGGACCTGATATTGGAGAGTGATAAGTGAAGATGTATATTGAAATACATGAGTAAGTGATATTTATAGTTTCATGGTAGATGCAAGAAATCCAAATTGTTCTATAGTTGAACAAGAAATGTGTACACAATGATGAGTACAATTAGTACTGACTTGAGATAGAGATATTACGATATCTGATAATTGATGAGTAGCTTGGATTTGAACATGAATGTATTTCACTTGAGTTGTATCTGATAATTGAAGTATCGTTGTAATTGTAAAAGATGTAGAAAATCGTACATGACAGTGTGAGGTAAATGTTACAAAACACGATGCAGAGTGACCAGTGATTGTGTTACAAACATGAGAAGTAAATGAATGTGAATGAACGACAATTCAAATTGTTGCAAATGATACAGGATGCGCATGAATAGATGGATATACCTTCTGAATGCCATTCTGAACTAATATTTTCCAATCATCAAGTGAATTATCAATAACAGCAGAACAAATTTGAAATGTATGATGAATAACAACATGACAAATGGTTACGGTTTTTGATACAAATTGAAATGAAACAACTACTACATGATATGAATTAGATATTTTGGATGTGCCAGTATCATTATCTGACTCAAATTATTTGATATGAATTATTACATGAACTGTAGAAAATCTAAACATAATAAATATTTTCTGAGCGAATGAGTGAAGTTGTGGAGTTGATGATTTATCAGTAGAATTGTGATGATGTAGTAATGCGACTTGAACATTGATAGATAAAGTTTTAACAGTAGACCCATATGATAATACGGAATGAAATGGAGAATGTGAAATTTATGTAAAAGATAATGAATGAAATACAGCTACATGATATGTATCATATCAAGTGGATACACAAGCACCAGTTTGTGAAATAACTTATAGTACTACTTGATGGACAAATTGAAATGTTGTGGCTGCTCTAAATTGTGAATGAGAAGAATGAACTGGTTGGTTTGTAACAAATAATTCGTGAGAAAATGAGTATACTTTTGAAGAGACATGAGAATTTGTATTTGAGTTTATTGATGAGAATGGAAATACATGAAGTATAACAGGAATGGTGGATTGGATAGATAAGACAGCCCCAGAGTGTAGCATTGAATATAGTCCTAATACTTTGACGTCATGAAATGTAACATGAATGTTAGTGTGATGTACTGAGCCTATTACTGTGATAAATACTAGTGGTAATGCTTCTATATATGTATTTGAAAATACGTGAACATTTACATTTGAATTTGTTGATGAAGCTTGAAATACTTGAGAGTTTGAAGCTACAGTAGATCGAATAGATAAAGATGCACCAATATGTACTGTAAATATACCTGAAGGACGGACAAATATATGAGTTACTTTGACTATGGATGTAGTATGAGATGCAACATGATATAGTTGGGATAATGAAGATTGGTGATGAACTAATTCTGGTTTATTTGTGGAAAATACATGAATATATACATGATATGTAAGAGATGAAGTACGGAATATATGAGTATGTACATGATTGGTAGAAAAAATAGATAAACAAATACCTACAATAACACTTGAATGAACAAATGTTTTATGATGTACAAATGAACCTACTTTTGTAGTTACGTGAACATTCTCTGAATCCGGAATTGTTGGATTTACACAAGATGAGATTTATATTGAAAATTGAGAAATTTCTGACTTTGTAGAAGTCGTAGCATGACAAGAATATACATGGACTGTCACAATGACGGGTTGAGAATTAACTTTGTATGTGGCAACCGGTGTAGTAGTTGATAAGGCTTGAAATGAAAATGAAATGTCAAATATATTAACATCAAATTATGATAATGCTTGACCAGGAAGTGTAGTAATTACTAGGCCAAGTAATTGAATAAATTATTGATCAACATTAATTTTGCAGTGGAATGCAGTAGAAGATCAATGATGTATTTGAGTGTCATGATATGTATATAAAATCTGTGAAGATCTTGATTGTAATACAGTAGTATCTTGATGAACTACAGATTGAACGTGAGTGGAAATTGAGGATTTGTGAACATGAACATATTATTGGATAGTATATCCTGAAGATAAATATTGAAATATGTGAGATGAGACTACATGACAAGTTTTTGTGGATCTGACAAGAATTTGATGTAGATTTGAAGAAACAGCATGTAGTAATACTTGAGTAATATTGTCTATGTTTATTGATGGTAGTGGAACTCATCTTTCATGGACGGGAGAATGATATTGGGAGTCGGTTGATTCATTATCAATCGAGATTAATGAACCAGCGTTTAGTATTATGTGATATGTATATGATGAAGAGACAAATAGAACGTGATATTGTGAATATACTGTAAATAATATAGACAAAGCAAACCCTACTATAGATTCAGTAATAAATGTGACGTGATATGAGTGTGAGACTATCACATGAAGCTTTGTGGTAACGGATGAGTGATGTTGAAGCTGATTAATTCGCTATATTTGGGATTGATTGGATGAAACAAATAATATTGAATATGGATTATTTAATGATTCTTGAAATACAGGTAGAGTAGTTTATGTGACATGATATGATGGAGCATGAAATAATGAAAGTACATGAGTAAATTTCTGGTGGTTAAATTCACCAATAACATGGAATGATTTTACATGAAATGAAAATGTTTGAAATATTTGAAGAAGTGCGAATTGGAGGAATAAATCAAATGTTTCTGATTGAGCTTGTGGAAGTTGAACTGTAAATGTGGTATGATTTATTAATTCAGGTTCTAAATGAGAATGTACAGTAGATTGAGATATTGTGACATATACACCATATGATGGACAAACATGAAGTGATGTTTGTGTACTTAAAGTACGAGATGATGAATGAGATACAGGATTAATAGAAATAACATGGTCTTGAATCGATACGGAGAAACCAAGCTGTAATTTGGCAATACAAACATGACAGAGCTGTACGAGTTGAGAAGTTACATTAAGTCTGAGTTCAAATTCAGATGATGTAGTAGAATATAGTTTTGATTGAGAGAATTGGGTATCATGGACAACAATTGTTACTACATGAACAAATATCATATGAACATATACATGATATGTAAAAGATAGTGCATGAAATGTAAGTGATGCATGTAATGTAGAAGTGACATGATGAGTATTGGATTTGGATGAACCAGAATTAGAGACAATGGATTGGATATGATATGAATGTAGTACATGAATTGTGTCAGTGACATGAAATGATAATTCATGTGGAATGAGTGGGTTGTATTATTGATGGGAATGATTTGAAAACATTACAAATACAAATGAAATCTATAGCTGAAATGTATGAAGCCAGACTGTAAATGTTTGGGTATTTGATTGAGTGTGATATAGTATAACAAAACAAGTGACCTATACATGGCAAAATATACCAGTAACATGAAATGATTTTGTAGTAGAAAATGTATGAACAGGAATTACTGTAGATTGGTTTGAAAATTGAAATGTGTCAGCATGAAATTGTGAATTAGATGATATTGAAGCAATATCAAGTAATACGTGAATGTGTGAAATAAGTGGACATAATGTAATATATAAGCCAGAAGAATGATTACAGTGAGGAGAAAGTTGTACGATTACAATAACAGATGGAGATGAAGGATGATGAGAATGAACATGAATAGAGATAGAAATAATATTTACATGAGTAGATACAAAGAGGCCAATAGTAGCTCTTGTATGATGAGTATGAGAACAGTGTACAAGTGAAAGTATATTCACAGTGACATGAATGTTTGATGAAGTAGTTCAATGAGTAACGGCTGATACATTAACATGAGAAAATGTGGAAATAAAGTGATTTAATAATATTGATTGAAAAGTATATGAATGGACAGTGGAGATGCAATGATGAACATGAAGAGTATGGATATTGACATGATGAATTACGGATAGTATTTGAAATGAATTGATGACATGAGATGAAAAGATATTGTGAAATTATGATAATGAAAGTCCACAATGAGTAACCTTATTGTTACCATGATCTGGAGCAGAATTTAATAGACGTACAGTAACTTTTGAATGGACAGAATCTAATGATGAATGATGTGTATGATTATCATGATATGTGCTAACTATTTGTAATGATAGTAATTGTGATGATGTTGTCGAAACTATTTCGGTAAGTGATACATGAACAACGGTTACTTTGCAAGATGATGGAGATTATTATTGGAGAGTTATTTCTGTGGATAACTATTGAAATAAAAATACATGAGCAGTTAGACACTTTAGTGTCCAATCAAATGAGCCAAGTTGTAATATAATTCAAAGTGTATGTTCTAATTCTCCTGTAAATCTGATACTTACATGAAATAAAGAAATTTTCATAGAGTCTGGAAATATTACTTGGCAACAAGTATCTCCAGCTGTTTATACAGGTGAGATTTCTGAAAATATTGAAGTATGGGCTATAGTAAAGGATTTTGATAATCAAACTTGATTCTGTCATTTGTTAGTTACAAATTATGATAATGTTTGACCTGATTTTGAATTTGAAACTATTGAAGTGGATGAATGACAACCTTTGAATATTACTATAACAGCAAATGATACATGATGTGCAGAAATAAGCGGATATAATTTCTGAATAGAGTTTGGATTATGAGAGTGGCAAACTTCAAGCGAATTATCAATTACAGCCGATCAAATTTGAAATATTTGATGAATAGAAAAAGATCAGGTTGTTTCAGTAATTGATACTTTGTGAAATATTACAACAAAGATATGAAAGATAGTTATAAAAGATGTAAAGCCAATAATTACACAGACATGAACAATTGATTGAGTACAGACATGAGAAGTGATTGTTGATGTAATTGATCTATTATGAGCACAAGAGTGAAATCTTTGAACATGAGATTTGGAGGTTGAAATTGATGAATGTATTTATGCTACAGGTTATGTTTTAGGGCATAATTTGATTGTAAATGTGGAAAATGGCGTTGACTGAACATGATATTGTACAGTAAAAATAAAAGATAATGAATGAACATATTCAGATGTAGATTGAGTAATCGAATTTGAGGTAGACACAAAAGAACCAGTATGTACATGATTAATATTTAATCCAGCATGATGGACGTCTTGAGACACTGTCTCTGTGTCTTTGACTGGATGTTCAGAGCCTATTTATTCTGGAGATACTACGTTTGTGTTTACATGAAATTGAGATCATACGTTTGAATTTGAAGATGATTTGTGAAATACTTGAGAAGTGGTGGTTCTCTTTACTTGATTTGATCGTGAAGGTCCAAGTTTTGATTTTAATAATAATTCTGGATATGAATGTGAGACTTGAACTTTGACTATTTCAAATACAGTAGACACTGGAATTTGATTAGCTGATTTGCCTTATAGCTTTGATGGAATAAATTGGAATGATTTAAATATAAAGCAAGTTTATTCTACTTGAGTAGATGTAGTTTATGTTTCGTGATATGTTCGTGATGTATTGTGAAATTATGGAGTACTACAAGCTAATTACGTGTTTAATGATTCAAAACCAACAGCTACATGATTCTCAGTATATGCTTTAAGTTGAGCTGAAGTTAATTGGAAAAATTTATCGGATGCAAGAGATTGAGCATGTGGAAGTGGTGATTTGGTAGCTTCTGTTGTATGATGAAATATTTGAACGTGTGAAATTTCTGGTGATTTGTTGTATTATACACCAAATACTATTAATATTACATGAACAGATATTTGTCAATTGGATATTTATGATGATGAATGAAATCAGATAACAATTTCGATTGAATTTACTGATATTAATGAATATCCAAATGTTGAGCTGGTTACGCCAATTAACGGAGTCGCCTTAAAACCATGAGAAATATCGTTCGCTTGGACTGGTGTGTGAAATGAAAAATTAATCTCTAAATATGTTTATAAGATTTGGAGTGCTAATGATGAATATATCATTGAGCAAACTTGATTAGTATTATCTCGTAATTTGTCGGCTTGATCTTATAAATGGAATGTCTATGCAGAATATGTGGATTGAACTACTTGATGATTGAGTGACACTTATTCATTTAATATTTCGACTCAATCGGCAGGTTGATGAGTATCCTTGAGAAAAGATAAATGTCCAAATTGAGATTTGTCTGATAGCTATTATGATTGAACTTGCGAACCTAATGTATCTCATGGTTCTGCTGATGCTTGTGGTGTAAATGCCTCAAATTATTCTGATGAACAGAAGTGAGCTTATTTATATGCATATAGTTATTGAATTACTACTATGTGTCCTATTGAGACAGCTAATTTAGATTGATATTTGATTAGGAGTCATTTTGCGAAAATGATTTCAGAATTTGCTGTAAATGTACTTGGAAAGAAACCAGAAAAATGAAAAGCATGATGTGATAAATTTGATGATATTGATTGATTAAATAAAGAATTACATGACTTGGTAATCACTTCATGTGAATTGTGATTAATGTGATTGGAATCAGATTGATTTACTCCAGCTAGATCATTTAATCCTGATGAATATGTGACAAGAGCTCAGTTTGGTACAGTATTGTCTAGGTTGCTGTTTGGTGATATGTATAATATAAAAGATGAGTCTAAAGTGTATATGGATGAATGATTCTGGTATAAAAATCATTTACAGGCATTGAAAGATTATTGAATTATGACAAAAATAGATGGTAATTGGCCTAATAGTTTAGAGCGTAGAGGTCGAGTCATGCTGATGCTGGAAAGAGCAGACGATTATTGAATTTTTGCATGAAAGGTCCCAGCTAAAAATTGAGTAGAAGCATTATTTGGTGAATAGTTTATGCTTGAAATGATGATTTTTTGTGAAAATGTCAAATCTAAATGTGTTGGTGATTGTGTATACATAGGTCATACCTACAATTTTCTGTGTGTTATGAAATGTGAAAATATACTTGAAATTGGTAAAATAAATATTATATTAATAGATGTAAGGATGTGATATTCCTTATATCAAAGTTAGTAAGTTTAAATACCACAATCGAACGAACTAACGCTACGTAGGGTGAAAAATAACTGGAAACAGTTATTTTTCTTAAATAAAAAAAGGCTTAATGGACATTTTAGGTCGCTAAAATTGAGAAAAAGTATAGATAAGAATTGATTTTACTCACTAAATTTTTTGATAACATATTATATATAATATTGATAAAATAGCTATATTTTATAATATAAAATTTTGAAAAGTGTTGATAATTTGTTTGTATTATTGCTTATAATTTGTGTTGATTTCTGTTTGTGATTATAATTAGATGAGAATTTAAAAACTTATTATTACAAATGGAAAAAAAGATTCTTTGATGGATAATGTTAATAGTGTTTATGTTTAATAATACATTTTCATCATTTTCGTATGCTTTTGAAAATAATGCCGAATTTTTGTTTGTAAATGAAGAAACTATTGGCGGTGAAGAACCTGGTAGTGAAGAAACTATTTCTGATGAATGAACAGATTCTGGTGATGAAGAATGAGATGAACAGAATATTGCGGAAGATTTGGGAATTACAGAAGATTTGGGGCTTGTGGAAGATTTGGAGAATACTGAACATGATGAAATTGATTGAAATTCTGGTGATATGCCAGATGAGATTTTTGATAATGAGTGAAATAGTGAGCTTACTTGAGAAGTAAATAATTTAATGGATAACGAAACAAGTATAGATACAGGAAATGAGACAAATTCGCAGTTGAGTTGAAATGAGGAGATATTAACTTGAGATATTCTAGAATTGAGTTGAGATGATAATGTTTTGACTTGAGGTGGTGAAAATTTTCATTGAAACGGGGAAAATTTGGTTTGAGGTAAAGATAATTTAAGTTGAAATGAGGAATTTTTGGCTTGAAATATTGAAGATTTAAGTTGAGTTGTTGAAGAATTGATTTGAGATACTGAGATAGGAGAATATTTAGATAATATTGAACATATTCGAGATAATTTAAATAAAGAAATAATTTCATGACAAGATATGTATAATGATGTAATCGTAAGCGTGGAAGCACCAGTAAATTCATTCCCAGCAGCGACTGAACTTAGAATTACTGCAATCACATGAAATGCACAGGTACAGGAAATTAAAGATCAACTAGTAGAGGATACGGATGTTACAGAAGATTCAGAAATAGTATCGTTTGATATTTCATTTATCTACACGTTATCAAATGGAGAAGAAATTGAATTACAACCATATACATGACAGACAGTAAAAGTATCATTTAATTATACGTATAATGATAATTTAATACAAGCAGATATTGATGATAATAAAGAATTAAAAGTATACCACTTAGAAGAAGTAAAAGATGAAAAAGGAAATAAGACAGATGAAATAGAAGTAAAAGAAGTAGAAATAAATCAGAAAGCTACAAGCGATGGTGAATTAGTAGTGGATGCTGAAAAGTTTAGTGTATATTCTGTAGCTTCAGTGGATACGCCGGTATTAAGGGAAATGGCTAAATCTGTAAGTTATACACCAGAAAGCTGTTTTACAATACAATTAACAGATGATTGATTATGAATTAATATTACAGATTATACTGTAAATACAAGTAATGGATGTACAACAGATGTCGTAATACCACCATATATGACATATAATGGCGTAGAGTATCCAATATTATGGTTATCATATTATACAGATTATAATCCAGCACAAACTCAATATAGCCATCAAGGTGCGTTTTATAATAAATGATTAACTTCGGTGGTTTTACCTAATACTTTACAGATAATATGAAGATATACATTTCGTGAGAATAGTTTAACATCAGTTGATATACCAGATTCTGTTATACAAATAGATCCAGGAGCTTTTAATAAAAATAATTTTGATTGTGAAGATGCTATTATCTATGGTAGGACAAATTGATGAATAGATACAACTAAAATTGTTAGTTTTTGAGGTCAAAACTGTGCGGTTGTAATTCCTGAATGAGTTACAACTATTACAGATAGGGCATTTTATGCATCTTATACTACTTCACTCATTTTACCAAGTACAATAGAAACTATTGGTGCTTTAGCATTTTATTATAATACTATAAGTTCAGTTACAATTCCTCAGTGAGTATCGACATTATATGTTGGTGCTTCAGCTTTCAGGAATGGTACTGCTACTACTACTGTTAGTTGTACTAAAGAAAACAGTTCAACACAGGTTTTACCTATGGATGGATCATCAACATCATATAATTATTGAACGTACTTATCGTGTGTGTCTACTCCATCTTGATATTCTGTTATGTTTGAGTCTAATGGATGAACATCTGTAAGTACACAAGTTTTGAATAGTAATTCAAGTAACGTAACCATTCCTACAACTCCTACAAAAACATGATATGATTTTAATTATTGGTATTATTATAATAGTAGTAATGTACAAACAACATTTACTACACAAAATACTTTTTCAAACTTATTCTGAAGTGGTGTTAGAATTTGATATATGTATGCACAATGGACGCCTATCACATACAAAATTAGATATAATACGAATGGATGAACATGAACTATGAATGATGTGAATGCCGTTTATAATGTAAGTTATAGAGTATCTGATAGTGAATTTTTTAGAGACAGATATATATTTGTATCATGGAATACAGAGATAGATTGAAGTGGTACATGATACGATGTTTGAGATAGCTTAATAAATCTAACTACAACTTCAGGTGATGTTATAAATTTATATGCACAATGGGAATTAGCTAATAGAGTAACTTTTGAAGGTAACTGATGAACTATATCAGTATCATACATCGATGTTGCTTCATGACAGACAGTAGAAGTACCAACTAATCCTACTTGGTCGCAACATAGATTTATTGGATGGTATCTAACTGGAGCGACTACAGCCTTTAATTTTTCTACTCCTATTACAGAAGATATTACATTATATGCACATTGGGAAGAGTTAGATGCATATACTGTTACATTTAATTCTAGTGGATGAAGTAGTGTAGATCCTCAAGAAGTAGAATATGGAGAAAAAGCAACGAAGCCTACAGATCCTACCAAGACAAATCAGATTTTTATGTACTGGACTACTGATAGTGCCTGAAATAATGAGTATGATTTCGATACTCCAGTGACTGATGATTTAGAGCTATATGCTAAGTGGTGAGATGTCTGTACAGTGACTTTCCAGAACGGTTATTGTTATAGAAGTAGAAACAGCTCTGTAGCATGTACTTTTTCTCTTAGTACAAGTAGTGTAGATGTGGCATGTGGAACACCAGTAAGAAGACCTGAAGATCCAAGTTCTGTTACTATTTCAAACTATACATATTATTTCTCTAAATGGAGTACATCACAAAATCCTTGATATACAGATACATCAAATAATTATAATTTTGGTAATAGTGTAACTTCAAATCTTGTACTTTATACAATCTGATATAATAGTTATTTAACTGTAACATTTAGTGCAAATGGGGGTACTTTAAATTGACCTTCTAGTGTGCAAGTATGATATTATAGTTGACAACAAAATAAAGCTTATTGATATGTAAGAGAACCAGATGATCCTACTAGAATATGATATATTTTTAATTATTGGAGTTATAATAATTCTCAATTTGATTTTAATACAACACAAGTTACTTGAAATATAACACTTACAGCACAATGGACACCAATCACTTATAAAATCAGATACAATGCAAATGGATGAGTAGGAAATATGGCTGATACGGATATGACATATGATACAGCTAGTAATCTTAGAGTAAATAGTTTTGAAAAGAGTAATGCTTCATTTAGCTGATGGAATACAAAAATTGATGAAAGTGGAACATGATATTCAAACAGTCAGTCAGTAAATAATCTGACTACTACTTCATGAACTATCATAAATCTATATGCTATATGGAATTGTAATACAGATTATCATGATGAAAATGGAGTATGTGTGTCTGATACACAGACAGTACAATGTACAGAATCATGAGCTCCTAGTAATGCACATTATATTACTTGAGATGTAAATATTACATGGAATTGAAGTAGTTGGACAACAGCTTCAAACTGTAGCTGGGCATGTGATGATAATTATCATCAAGATTGAAACTCTTGTGTAGCTGATATTCAAAATTGTGAATTTAATGGTCAGACTATAAATAATTGAGATAGTTTAACAGTATATTCTACATCATCAACTACATGTCCTACAGAGTGTACAGTGTGAACTGTGACTTGTACAAATGGTATATTATGATGAGATACAGGTTATACAAATCTATCATGTACTCCAACAGCTGTAACATGTGATGCTAGTTATACATTATCATCAGCTGGAGCAAATGGAACATATAGCTCATGTATTCCATATAATGCAAGTAATAATACATGTACAGCATGAACTACTGTATATAAATTAGATAGCTGTGATAGTGGTTATCATACAGAAGATAATGAGACATGTATAAGTAATACAAGGACACAGAATTGTCCTGCATTTAGTATAGCAAATGCAACGGCTACAGTATCTACATTTACACAGACATGGAATGGAAGTGCTTGGACACCTGCAAGTTTATCATGGACAAATAACGGAAGTGAATGTGGATTCACTTGTGATACAAATTATACATGGAATTCAATAACTTCGACATGTGAAGCAGATACGCAACAAGTATCATGTGATGCAAGTGGAACACCAGCACATGCTACAGCAGATAGTTATAATGTAACAGTGATATGGGAAGGAAGTAATTGGAGTAGTCCAGAAGCATGTACATGGAGCTGTGATTCACATTATCATACATGAGCAAATAATGATACATGTGAAATCGATACTTTCCAAATAACATTTGTAGATGGAAATGGAAATACAATCCAAACATGAATGGTAGCATAT
>CALCYP010000104.1 GCA_937906635.1 uncultured bacterium
AGAATCTATAAACGTGAATTTAGATTCTTCAGTCGTTCCACTCCTTCAGAATGACATTAAATCGTCATTTCGAAGCCGATTTCTCGGCTGAGAAATCCAAAAAGTAGAAAAGGGTGGATTTCTCACTACATTCGAAATGACACTGAGTGTAACGAAGAATCTAAAAAAATTCTTCGTCGCTATGTTCCTCAGAATGACGTGTTATTTCATTATTCATTTTTAATTCTTAATTATTAATTATGTCAGTAATTTTTAGTACATTTCGAATATGAATAAAAGTATTTTTGAATTATTTTCCATCGCGAGATTGGTGCTTTTTAACTGTAATCTTGGTGCTTTTAGGACTTTGCTTCTTATTCAAAAATAGAAATAGAATTGTAGCATTACTGACATTGTGACTTACACAAATATTCACTTTTGTTGATACACTACTTTCAATAATAGTCCAAGAGCAGCCTGTACTTTCAAAAAAATTTGGATTTCCAATCAAAGCTTTCCAATTCCCAGAATGTGGAACTTGTGGAAGTGATACACCGACAATGGATACATTTTACCATTTTTGTTAAATTTTGTTATTTTTTGAGTAATCTCATTTTTAATAATTAGATTTTTACCAAGAAAAATAACTAATTCAAAAATCATATGGCGAGTTGTATGAATTTTAGCAGTATATTCACTTTTTGCTATGTTTGGATGGCTGTGAATTGCTTATGATTAAAAAGCATTTATTTAACATATAGGAGATTTAAAAAAAGAAAAATGGGTGATTATTTTGATATATTGAAAAATATTGGTAAAATATAGAATATACAACCTTATAAACTGATATAAAAAAAGAAGTTAAGTGTCATAATAATATAGTTTGTAGCCAGAGATGAAAAAAAAGTACTTATGGAAAGGCCATTAGCAATTGTATAAGAATATTTTTTTCAGTTTAATAACCGTATTCTATTAGTGAAAGTTCTATGTGTTTTATGATAAATTCTTTTTGTTGGATATAGAGTATTAGTGATAGAAATATATTTGATTTGGAACTATTAGCAAAGATCCAGGAATAATATACCATATGAAAACATCTTTCAGTTATGTGTTGAACAATGAATCAAATAAACAACTTTAGTGTAACATTTGATATTTTTACTGTTTTTTTACTTGAAAAACTGCTATAAAAACTTATTCATTATAGTTAGAATTGTAAATTTTTGTTTTTTATTGTTATACTAGAAATCATGAATCAAAAAGAATTGATGGAATCTTTACTTAATTATCGGAAAGAGAACAATACTTTTCAGAGATCAATTGACGAAAGATCAGATAGATTAGAAGCCATCACATATGATGGACCTCCATTTGCCAGTGGTACTCCACACTTTGGACATGGATTAGTTTGAGTCATGAAGGATTTGGTATGAAGATACAAGAGCATGAAATGATATAAGCTGATTAGAGATTGGTGACGAGATTGTCACTGATTGCCTGTAGAAAAAGCAGTTGAAAAGAAACTATGAATCGATTGAAAAAGAGATATAGAAGAAAAGCTTTGAATTGATAAATTTACCCAAGAATGTAGAAATTACGTAAGCAATGTCAGTGATGAATGGACTTGGTTCGTAGACCATATTGGTAGACGAGCAGACATGAAAAATGCTTACATGACTATGAATTTGGATTTCATGGAATCTGTAATCAATGTTTTTGATAATTTGTACAGCAAAAATTTAATTTACAAATGATTCAAAGTTCAATGGTTTTGTCCTTCTTGTGCTACTGCTCTATCAAATTCTGAAGTAAATGAATGATATGAAGACAGACAAGATCCAGCAATCACAATTAAATTCCAATTGACGAACAAAGCTTTTGCCACAAAAGATAATTATGAGACAGTAAGTGATTGAGCAGTAAATGTAGTCTGCTGCTTGATAAAAAGAGAATGAAAAATTTTGATATGATATCATACAAAAGGTCAGAAATATGTATTCCCTGGTGGAAAAGTAGAGAAATGAGATAACATAGAAAAGACAGTTAGCAAAGAGATTATGGAAGAATTGGGAGTTGAAGTGAAAAGCCAAAAAGTACTATGAGAATTCAAAGAATTATTGAGAGGAAATATCTGGAATCTGATTTATGTAGAGACAGAGATTGAGTGAGAACCAAAAAATATGGAGCCAGATAAAACAACTCATCTACAACGAGCAGAGATTATCGAAAGTGAAAACAAAATCTGAATGGCTGTAAAAATTGAGAATACAATCATCGATGATGCTGATGAGATAATCAATCAATTCTACGATTTATATACATATCACAATAATTTTGCTGGTCAAATCCAAAAAGATGCTCCAGTTTATGCTTTAGCTTGGACGACTACTCCATGGACTTTGCCATCAAATAGTTTTTTGGCTGTTTGACCTGAAATTTATTACTGCATGGTATATGATAAAGATAGCCATGAATACTATGTCTTGTGAGAAGCATTATTGAAAAAATATTATAAAAATAGTGATGAATATCTATTGGTAAATAGGATTAAATGATCAAATTTGGTTTGAACTTTTTACAAGCCATTATTTGAGTACATAAATCAAAGTAACATACCTGATGAATACAAAGATAGATATTTCCAGATTATACCTGGAGATTATGTAAGTACAGAAGATGGTACTTGAATCGTTCATATTGCTCCATCATTCTGAGCAGAAGATTTTGAAGTAGTTGCCGCTATATTCCCAAGAGAATTTGCAAAAGATTGGTTATTCTTGCCAGTAAATGATTATGGAGAATTTACAGACGAAGTGCCTGATTACAAATGAAGGAGAGTCTATGATGTGAATAAAGACATAAACGATAGACTCAAAAAAGAATGAAAACTGGTTCTTTTGCAATCACACAACCACTCTTATCCACATTGTTGGAGGTGTCATACCGCTTTGATTTCAAAAGCTATGGATTCGTGGTTTATCAAAGAACCAGAATTGAAAGAACACAATATTGAGAATGCAAAAGCAATATGATTTGTACCAGAAAATGTAAAAAAGAGATTTTTGGATGTATTGGATTCTGCCCCAGATTGGAATTTGAGTAGGAATAGATACCGATGATCTCCAATACCTATCTGGCAGAATGATGCAGATAGTGAAGATAGATTATCTATATGAACACTTGATGAAATATATCAAAATACAATAAATGGATCAAAAAATTTGACTAAAAATATTTTCATCAGACATGGTGAAACAGAGTTTAATGTCGCTCATAAATGAGATTGTCTATGAGAATGAACTTTGACTGAAAAATGAAAAGAACGAGCGAAGACTGTAAAAGAAAATTTGGATTACGAATTGAAGGCATGAAATGAATTTGTAGTAGTTTTATCTCCTCTGAAAAGGACACTCCAGACAGCTACTCCATTTTTGAAAGAAAAATTTGGAGAAAATATCATTGATGAAATTAGTCCAAAATATGAAGAAATAGTAAATAAATTTAGAGAATTGTATTATAATTGAGGTTTAATAGATTATACTTTAAATACGGATAATCAGCAGTTATTTGAATTACACGAGGGAATATATGTAGATATGAGAGTACATGAGACATATTACCCAAGTATGCAATGAGTAGAATTCCATTGTATGAATATGACTTCTGTACCTACAAATGAAAAATTATTCCCAGATGGGGAAACTGTAGACCATATCTTTGAGAGAGTAAATTCTTATATCAGAGATGTAAATGAAAAATTTAAGACAAAGACAATTATCACTTATACACATTGAGAAGTAGTAGTTTCTGCTATACATTTCTTTAGAGACTTTGATTATTGTAGTAGGAGAGAATATTTCTATCCTCATATGGATTGACCTATTGAACAAAGATTTAGAGTACATTATTTCGACAATGATACTGGTAAAGAAATAGATTTGCATAGGCCATTTGTAGATAATTATCGATTTAATATAAATTGAAAAACATATCACAGGATACCAGAAGTTATGGATTGTCGGTTTGAATCTGGATCTATGCCATTTTGACAAGTTTGATATATTAGGAGGAAAGATGGTACTACAAGAAGTATGAGACCTTTAATCTATCCTGCTGATTGGATCATGGAATGATTAGATCAGACAAGAGGTCGATTTAGAGTAATGCATGTACTCGGAAATGCTATGATGGGAAGAAACTCATACGACAATGTCGTAATTAATGGTTTAATTTTGGCTGAAGATGGTCGTAAAATGTCAAAAAGTCTAAACAACTACCCAGACCCAAGAGAATTATTCCAAAGATATGGTGCAGATGCTTATAGACTTTATGTATTATCTTCCCCAGCAGTAAAAGCTGAGCCAATGAGATTTGCCGAAAAATGAGTGGACCAAATATACAAAGATTTTACTTCATCACTGACAAATGCATATAAATTTTTTGAGACTTATGCAAAAGTAGACAATTTCAAGACAGATGATACCAATATTTACTTTATGAGACACGCTAGTGCTACATGATATGAACTCGATGATGAGTTAACAGCTGAATGAATTGCAAGCATGGAAAATGAAGTTTTTGTATCAAATGTTTTGAGACTAGATTTAGATAAAATCTATACTTCTCACTCGAAAAGAGCTAAACAAACCGCAGAAAAAATAAAAAATATTTACAAAGAATATTTGAATAAAAATGTTGAAATAGTTGAAAATGAAAAACTTTGGCAAGAATGATATGAAAAGACAACGGATGTATACGATGAAATATTAGCTCAAGAAAAGTGAAAAAATGTTTTGATGGTTTCCCATGATGTAAATTTTGCTGAATTATGGAAAGATTTATACTGAAAGAAAAATAATCTTTCAAAATGAGAAATAATCAAATTGCCAAGCTACAAAATCACAAACGACTTGGATAGATGGATTTTGGCAACATTGAATGAAATATGAATACAAGTACAAAAAGAAATGGAAGAATATCATTTGGATAACGCTACAAAAGCCATGATGTGATTTGTAGACAGCCTGACAAATTGGTATATCAGGAGAAGTAGAAGGAGATTCCGAGCAAACTGAATGGATCAAGATAAAATTTCAGCATATAATACATTATTTGATGTATTAAATAATTTTGTAAAGATTGCAGCACCATTTGCTCCATTTATTAGTGAACATATCTATTTGGAATTACAACAATTCACAAATAAATGAAAACTTGAGTGAGATTCAGTTCATTTGAAATTCTATCCAATTTTGTCAGAAAGATACATTGATCTTGAATTGATTCAAGAAATCGCTTTGGTAAGGAAAGTTATAACACTTTGATTGTTTATTAGATCAAAAAATAATATAAAAATTAAACAACCATTAGCAAAAATGGAAGTTAAAATTTAATAATTTTATATTTTAAAAATATTACAATGGTTTGATGATGAGTATTCTTTATTATCCTTGTGATTTACTTCTTGTCATGACTAAGGACTGTAAATCAATTTGAAAGACGTGTCGTTTTCACATTATGAAAGTACACTACAATTTTGGAACCAGGTTTGAGATTTGTTTGGCCTATTTTCCAATCTACTTATACAGTAGATATTAGAGAAAAAGCGGTAGATATCCCTAGTCAAGAAGCAATGACAAAGGATAACATCTCTTGTAATGTAAATGCTGTAATTTATTATAGAATTGAAGAAAAGCGAGTAGAAAGAGCTGTAATCAACGTAAAAAATCTTGATTATGCTATGACTCAATTTGCATTGACTACGATGAGAAATATAGTTTGACAGTTTGAATTAGATGAATTATTGGAAAATAGGGAAGAAGCTAGCAATAGAATCAAAAAAATCGTAGATGAAAAATCTGACAGTTGGTGAGTAGATGTATTGTCTGTAGAACTGAGAGACATCTCAATACCAGATGATTTGAAAAGGACTATTTGAAAACAAGCTGAAGCAGAGAGAGAAAGGAGGGCTAAAATTATTTCTTCTGAATGAGAAGTGAAGGCCGCTGAAAATTTGAAAAAAGCTGCTGCTACATTGGCCGAAGCTCCAGGAGCATTACATTTAAGGACATTAGAATCAATCAATGATATCAGTTCTGATCAAAGCAACACCACTATCTGGATGATCCCTATGGAAGTATTAGATGCTATAAAAGGATTTGGTGAAAAAATGAAAAAAGAAAAATAATTTTGTTTAAATAAATAGAATCATGCGGTTTTTCCCTACAATAATAATATTTACGATATACCTTATATCCGGATTAAAAATCGTAAATCAATATGAAAAACATGCAGTTTTCACATTATGAAAGTACACTACAATTCTAGAACCAGGATTAAGATTTGTTTGGCCGTTTTTTCAATCAACAAACAGAATAGATCTCAATAAAAATATTGATGAACTATCTGTCGAATTAAATAGTTTAAATCTTCCAAGTGAAGTAATCACAAAATTGTTAAGCGAAGCAAAAAAATCAAATAATTCACAAAGAGACTACAGCGAAAGTGTAAGGAAAGATTAGACAATATCTTGTATTACAAAAAAAAGACGGACTGAAACCGTCTTTTTATATTAGTATCATCTATCTACGACAATCCACTCACCACCTTCTTTTCTTCACAAGATCCAATTATGCCTAATTTGTGTATTCTTGATCTGGATCAAACGCTCCAACTTCTTCAGAATTTACAGGAGAATGAAAATCTGAATATATAACCAAAGATTGTGTAAATGGTGCTACAGAACTTAATTGAACATGTGGTAACTCTTTTTGAGATATTTCACCTCCGGCATAATAAAAAACGGCTTAATGGACATTTTAGGTTGCTAAAATTGAGTAAAAGTATAGATAAGAATTAGTTTTACTCACTAAATTAAAAACTTATGGGTGTAATATAGAAACTCTTTTATTGTCAAGAAAATTAAGTTTTCTATTTTATAAAACAACTTCTACAATCTCTCCCCTTTTACGTTCTCAATCTAATTCTACTTGGATATAATTTCCTGTCCACCCTCTCCATTTCCCATTTTTCTTTTCTTCTACTAATACTTTTTGTGGTAATCACTTATTTTCTGCTATAAACTTTTCTCTGATTTCGTTTCATACTGAAATCAATTCCCTTTCTCTCTGCTTTTTGATGTGAAATGGCACTTGATTTCTGAACAAATGTGCAGGTATTGATTCTCATTTATCGTGTGATGAAAATGGAAATGCATGTAATTTTGTTATTTTATACTTTTTAACTCATTCTACTGTTTGCTGGAAATCTTCATCCGTCTCTCATGCAAATCATACGATAATATCGGCTCAAATTGAGATTTGATCTCTGTCTGATCTGTCTAAATTTCTTATTTTAGTCAAAACATAGTCCAATCTCTGTGAATCATAATTTCTATTCATAGCTTTGAGCACACTATCTGAAAAACTCTGAATAGAAAAATGGAAATGTGGCAAAAATCTAGGATTTTTCACTACTTCAAAAAATTTTTCATCCAAAAATTCAGGTCAAAGACTTGAAATTCTGATTCTTTCAATTTCTGTCTCATCCAAAATATATTGCAAAAGATCTGAAAATTGAGATTCTTCTGGTTTTTTCGTATTACTGCAACCTCGAGCTGCTAAATTTACTCATGTAATCACAATCTCTTTCCCTCATACATCAACAAAATCATCTATTTGTTCAATAATTTCATCTGCTTGTATAGATTGAGATGATCATCTTTTGCTCACAGTCAGACAAAATGAACAATGACTATCACATCCATTTTGGATTACTATAAAATTTTTTGTGTAAATATTTGCATTTTCTTTGAACTTATGAGTTTTTGTTTCACGAGTATCATCTCTATCTGGCTCTTCAGAAAGTAATGTGATTTGATCACGATATTCTACCAATTGTGGATAAATTGAATAAAATTTATCTTCCTCCATCTTTTTTCATTCATCAAAAACCGCACATCATGTGAGATATATATGTTTTCATTTAGCAAGTTGAATCATTGTTTCTTTGATAAATTTATCTTTTGCTCTATCTGTCACTACACAAGTAGCAATAATACAACTATTTGGAATATTTTCATGATTTGAAAAATAATTCAACCATTTGTTGAGATAATATTTATTTACTTTACATCCAAAAATCTTGTAATCCACAACAAATATTCACAAAATAAAAACTCCCAAATATATACTGATTACCATAAAAAATTCAAACACTATTTGCAATTGACTTTGCTTATGTTTTTATTATTATAAAGCTAATTAATAAAATGTCAAACAAAAATTTCTACAACTATGGAAAAAGAGAAATTAAAAAAAAGGTTACTCTTTTCTGACGGTGACCTGCATGTTTACGCAGGAATAACAAAACAAGAGTTTCCTGAATTGTATGATGAAATTCGTAAAATCAGCGAACGTGAGTTTAACATTGAGAATGCGTACGATTGTTTCGACGAAACATACAAATATCTCGTATGCATCGCTGAATACGAAAGACCTGGCGAACTTCCTTTTGAGAAGGTTTGTGAAATTGTATCCTTTTACAGGTATATCCTATGCAAGGATGCATTCTCACAAGAGAAAATCACTTTTGACCTTTCTACGAACAAGTTTTACGACTATTCGTTCAGGTTTAAGATGATGCTACCAGCAACACTTGAATTGGGGCGTTCTGTCGTAAACCATAATTCGAAGATCGCTAAAAAAGGTCTAGAAACCGCATGGAAGGGCTTAGGTGCTCTTATCGATTACTACTCTAAGCATGAAAACATAAATTTCTTGTTTGGGGAAGTATCACTACAAAAATCCTGTTATCATATTGATAACATATGGGAAAACGATACGTTGATGTCCATTATCTCTTGTTTCATCAAGAATTTTGGAAACAACAATATCATTACCCCAAAAAATCCTGTATTTTCACAAAAAGAATTACTTCAATTTGCAGAAGAAAGGAATTTTGTCGGTAAGTTCTCCCAGGATTCTACTACACTTCGTAGACTCTTAAAGTCGCGCGACGCATTGCCACCACAACTCTTTTTCCACTATGCGAATTTGGTGGAACAAGATGGCTTGGCTATGTATCTCCCAGTAAACAATGAATTACTGAATTGCTGGGAAATGGGACTTCTACTGAAAATTGAAAGTATCAAGCCTCATTGTCTCAGACATTTCGCACCATCATCTTACAGAGAGCAAGCTCTTCAGTAAGAGAGTACCAAGTCGAACGGGCTTTCCGCTTCGACTTTTTATAATACATAAAATTCGTACCCGCCGGAGGCATAAAAAATACTAAATTTCTAATTTTATATTTTCACTATCTATATCTACAAATTCCAATCTATATGCAGTTAACTGCATTGGTACATCACTTTCATTTCAATACAAATAATCTCAAACAATAGGCAATCAGTGATTTGATAAATGATAACGAATCTGATGAGTACGACCAGTCAAAATTTCCAAGTTTAAATCCACTAATTCTCAATCTATTTTGAAATCAAGTATTTTTGTCACTCACATTTTCACAATGCAATTTGGTACTTTTGGAACTACATTTTCTCTGATATAATACGGCAAATTGTCTTTTATTTTCTCCAAAAAAGCATCTCCAAGTGTTGTAATTTCACTTTTTGCTCTATAAAATTTTCTGAATTTTATCTCGTTTTCTACTGACTCGATATCATCAGTTTCAGCTACTAATCCACTTTTTTGCTGAAATAATTCTTTAAAATATGCTAATCATTTTTCCGTTTTTGCGATAATCATGAGTCCATCAGTATCTTTGTCCAATCTATGGACAAGTCAAGCTCTAATAAAATTTCATACAGTAGGTAAATCTTTGTACTTGTGATACAAAAATCAAACTACTGATGGCTGACTCACATCCCAAACACTATTTGGGTGTGACAAAACTCATTTTGGCTTGTTTATCACAAGATAATCCTCCTTTTCCAGCACTACTGGAATATCAATATCTGGAGTTTCATCCAAAATTATTGGAGACAAATATCTTGAAAGATCATCAATTTCTACGATATCATTATTTTTCAATCTGTACGATTTTTTTATTTGCTTTCAGTTTACTTGAATTCATCACCTAGACAATATATGCTGAAAAAAATTTCTAGAATAATCAAATTGTGAAACCAACCATGAATCTATTCTATCTCAATTTCATTGATACAATAAATTTTCCATGATATATAGTACTAATAAAAGAGTTATTATAAAAATAAACTCAAAAAAACATATATATTTTTTACAAAAATACTTGACATTTTTAATATAATGTGTATAATATTTTTACTCAAAAAAAAGATCAAAGTCTAACATAAAAAAAACTAAAATCATGAAAAAGGACGAACTGAAAAAGATTTGCTCCGACATCTCAGAAATCATTCAACAAACAAACAATGAGAATGTGTATGACAATGTCATTACGTTCTTCAATCTCACAAGCAGTCTCCATGACAGGCTAGATGAGATTCAAGCAATCCCTGTCGCTGCCAAAGATCCCACTTGGCTACAACGCCTGTTCAAAAGGAAATGGTCCAAGAAAATAGACCAAGACATTGCTGAACAGGAGCGCCAAAAACGCGGTCTTTGCCAAGCTATCAGCAATGCTGGTCGCTACAAATTCGGCTACAACCGGACAAAAGAAGATGAAACCGTAACCAAAGACAATGTCTTCTTTGGGGGTATCTGCGGTTTAACTACTCTTCCTGTCACGAAATGGGAAAAGTGCAAAAACAGCGATCCTACAGTATACAATACAATAGCAAGTCAGATGACTCGCTTTGTAAAAAGCTACGAACAAGCATTCAAACTCGTCTACTGGTTCTAAAACCAACAAAATGCGAATATAATTTCTATTCGCATTTTTTTATAAAAAAAGTACCAAAAAATTTGCATTTAAAAATTTTTTGATTAAAATTAAGTATGTATTTACATATTATAAAAAAATAAAATGCCAGAAGAAAACAAAAATCCTTATGATTTAGTCGACAAAAGCGACCAAGAAAAAAACAATAATAATCCACAAAAAGAATCCTGAGTTTTTTTAAAAAAATTAATAAAAGGTATTGCTAAATTAGCTTGATTACCAGATCCAGAAACTTGAAAATCAGCAAAAGATAGTTTAGGCTCAAATACAAGCAATACAGTGAATGAGAGCAATACAAACACTACACTTGAACAAGATGTAGCCACACAGGAAGAACAAAAAAAACAAGAAGAAAAGAAAAAATTTAATTTTGATAGTATTATGGCATGAGTAAGCTGAGTGATGGATAAAATTGAAAAAAAGGTTGAAGAAAAAACTGGAATAGATTTTGATGCTCCTTTGAAAAAAAGAGAAGAAAACTTAAACAAAGAAAATGAAAATAATAATTGAGAAAATGAATCTCAAACACCTTTAGAAACAACAAAAACTGAAGAACAAACAGTAACCCAAACTACGACAAGTACAACAGTAAACGAATCAGCTCCGGAAAATGAAATTGAAAAAAATAATGAAGAATACTTAAAATCATAAAATGATTTGGCATAAAAAAATTAGTAGGACAAATTCTCACCTACTAATTTTCTTTATTTTTAATTATTTTAACACAAAACAAGTGACTATCGACTGTCGACAAACGACTTAAAATTTTGCAAAGCAAAATTTTAATACATTCCCATTCATCACATATCTGGAGCTCAATGATCATGATGATCTTCTGGTTTTGGATTATCTACGATTACAGCGTCTGTAGTCAAAAACATAGCAGCAGTACTTACAGCATTTTCCAATGCTACTCTGATAACTTTTGCTGGATCGATGATTCAAGCTTTTACCAAATCTTTGAAATCTCATGTACTTGCATCAAATCATACATTTAAATCTTTGTCTGCTTTTACTTGTTCTACTATTCGATCTCATTTGTATCCAGCATTGTTTGAGATTTGGATTACTGGATACTGGATAGCGTCTCTAACTATATCTACAGCAATATTTTCATCTTCGTCTTCAAGCTCAAAATTTTCTAATCATTTTGAAATTTTCAAAAGTGCTGTTCATCATCAAGCGACTATTCATTCTTCGATAGCGGCTCTAGTAGCATTTAGAGCATCCTCTATCTTGTATTTCTTGTTTTTCATCTCCATTTCCGTAGCAGCTCAAACTTTGATTACAGCTACTCATCCGACTAATTTTGCCAATCTTTCAGTCAATTTTTCTCTATCATAATCAGATTTTGTCGTTTCAATTTGAGATCTAATTAAGTCAGCTCTATCATTGATTACATCTGGATTTCATTTTCCATCAACGATAATTGTATTGTCTTTTGAGCAAATTACTTTATCAGCTCTTCCAAGCAATTCTATCGTTGCATCTTCCAATTTATATCCCAATTCTGGAGTAATCAAAGTTGCTCAAGTCACAGCCGAAATATCCAACAACATTTCTTTTTTCCTATCTCCAAATCATGGAGCCTTGATTGCTACCACATTTAGCACTCACCTCATTTTGTTCAAAACTAACGAAGCCAAAGCTTCTCACTCTACATCATCTGCTATAATCACGATGTCTTTCTTTCCTGTAGCAGCGACAGACTCCAAAACATTCATGATATCTTTCATAGAATTAACTTTTTGATCTGTAAGCAAAATATATGGTTTATCTATCACAGCTTCCATTCTCTGTGTATCTGTGACAAAATATGGAGAAGTATATCATTGATCAAATTGCATTCATGTCTTTACTTCTTTTGTAAGTCCAATTGAATTTCACTCTTCTACCGTGATAGTTCCATCATTTCAAATTTCTTCCATCACATCAGCAATCAAACTTCAAACTTCTTCATCTTGTGCAGAAATCGTAGCAACTTGTTTGATTTCTTCTTTATTTTTGATTGGTTTGGCTTGTGTTTGCAAATCTGAGACAACTTTATCAATAGTCTTGTGTAGTCATCTACCAAGAGCAAATGGATTTACTCCAGATCTGATAAATCTAAGTCATTCTTTTGACATAGCATGAGCCAATACTACCGTAGTAGTAGTACCATCTCCAGCTTCTTTATTGGTTTTTTCTGCAGCTTCTTTGATCATACTAGCTCAGACATTGTTCATTTTGTCTTCAAGCTCAATTTCTTTCGCTACTGTGACTCAGTCATTTGTCACTGTAGGAGCTCAGAAACTCTTTTCTAAAATTACATTTCTTCCTTTTGGTCACATAGTAACCTTCACAGCATCTGCAACTGTTTCCATACCTTGAAACATCAATTTACGTGCATCATCACTATAATGTATTGTCTTTGACATGGTTAAAAATTTTATGAAATAAAATTTTTTAGCTAATAGTCGTTAGCTGATGGCTAATAGCAAAGGAATTCTTCATTTATTTCCATATACAGAGCTATCAGCCATTTGCCACTAGCCATTAGCTAAAATTTCGCTTTGCGAAATTTTATTCTTTAGCTAAAATAGAATTGTGTTTGATAATTAAGTACTTTTTTCATTCAAATTCTACTTCATCAGGAGAATAAGTGGAAAAATAAACAATATCACCTTCAGATACATCCATAGATGACCTTTGTCCATTTTCCAAGATAAGTCACTGTCATACAGCGATGACCTTACCTTTGTTTGGCTTTTCTTTGGAGTCTGGGAGAATGATACCAGATTTTGTAGTACTTTCTTGTTCTATAGGTTCTACCAATACATGATCTTCAATAGGTTTCAGCATTATTATAAATTTTAAAAAATAAAATTTTTTAGTCGTCAGTCATCTGTCTTTAGTCTACAGCTATCAAAATTTGCTGTCGACCGTTGACGGCAGACTGTCGACTATTTGGTGACAATATCACCAAATCAACTTACGTGCTATTTTTGTTATAATCATAATTTTCGATATTTCAAGAGAATATTTTATTTTCTCACACAAACATATTGTATCACAAAAACACAAAAATGGGGGGGGAGACAACTATATTTTTCAAAATTTTTGCAAAAATAAGATTTTTTGGATATAATAAACATATAAAAATTTATTTTCGACAAAAAGCAAAAATGGATAAAAAACAATATTTAGTAAAAATACTTACTCAGCTTGAACCAATACGGAATTTGGCAAAGTGATTGAAAATTCTTGTCGAACAATGACATTTAGATGATAATATGCTTGATGTCATCACTCAAGCTGTAGAGTGAGCTATTCATACAACAAAAGAACAATTAGCAAAAGAAAAATTGCAAAAAGGACTAAATGCTTTACAAAAATTGAAACAGCTTGAAGCTGAAAGTAGAGCAAAAGATGAACAAGATCTGGCAGAATTAGATAAAATGTTGGAAGAAATATAATTTTTAGTTTTTAATGTATTCAAATGGTAGAAAGTCAAAGAAGTCCACAAGAGACAGCCGAACTTACTGTACAAACACAACAAGAAAAAATATCACAAGCAATTGAGGATATAAAAATAGAAAGTAATAAAAACTTTAACAACATAAATGAACTGATTAATCAAAAATTTTTCGACAACATCGGACAAAAACAAGCAGAAAGAATAATCAACATCATAGATGACTTATTTAAACAATGATGATATAATAAAGACCTCAAAGACCTTAGAGAATTTTTAGAGCCTAAAGCTGCAAAAACAATATCTTCTTTTGGACAAAGTAATGAATATATTCCTGACACAAAAATAGTGTTAGATTTAAACGGAAAATCACAACTACAAATTATAAACGCACAAATTTCAACACTTGAATCCAGTTTATGAAACAATAAAAAATTAAAAGACATAATTACTGAACTAAAAAACATCACAAATAATCTTAATGAAAGAAACAAAGGGCAATTAGTAACGTTTCTGACTGATAATTGAATATCTGGAATTAGTGAAAACACTTGAAATACAGAGTTATTGCAATGAGTTAATCTATTTTTGAGAAACATTAATAAACACTTAACAGATATAGATGAGAGTAATAACATCCTAAATGAACGTAATGAAAATGCCAATAGATTTAACGAATTTTTACAAACTATAAATGGATGAGAACGAAAAAATTTAGATAAATTTAACAACAAAGAAGATTTACAAAGACTACAAACATTTATAGAACAAAATCCGGGAAATAAAGACATAATGAGGGTTTATCTCAACATGAAGGGAATACAAATCAAAGAACAAAATAACACACATCACCAAGATAGAAAAGTTTTTGAAAATATTTTAAATATACTAGAAAACGAATATTGAGAAAATGGAAAACAGCATAAAGAATTCCAACAATATATTTTAGACGTGAAATTCGACACTCGAAAGATTAAAGAGGACAATAAATGACTAATGAACTTGTGTACAAACTGACTTAAATTAAATCGAAATTGAAACAACATAAATAAGGGTACACCAAATATACAAAATTTTTGTAAATCACGATGATTTAATGTTGACCAATTTATAAAAAAATTCAATGGAATAAACCAAAAAAGAATCGATAACAACGTACAACAACTCAAAGATTTTAATATTCTAAGTGTTATTTCTGAAGGAGAACTAAAAAAATTTACTATTGAAGAAATTACAGAAGGAAACGTAACGAAGCCCCAATTAAAGTACGATAATACTGTTTTGTCCGCTGATTGAACCAATTTACTTTCTACTCTCTGATTAGAAGATAAAGCAAAAGAGCAACCAAAAACAGACCCATGAAAGACAAACTTCGTAAATGAAAACGAACTTACTCAATTAATTAATAGTAGTTCTGATATACAAACAGCTCGGTATGAAAAAATATTCAACAAAGTCAAAGAAGACCAACAAACAGAAACTCCAGAGACTCCAGACCAGCATACTGATAACATACCTGAAGAATTAAAAGAATTAAATGCTAATGATATAAAAAACATACGAAAATATGTGGACGCCAACAAGGTTGCAACATTCTTTAACAAAGCCATTAAAACAGAAAATCTAAGTGATGATCAAAAAGAGATGTTACTCCTTGCACAAAAATGATTAGTAACCAAACAATGAGAAAATGATGAGATAAAAGAACTCCAAAGTAAACTTTGATTCCTTGAAAATGCTATCGATTGAAAATTTGGAATAAAGACATTCAATGCATTAAAAGAAAAATTTGGATGAACAATAGGGCAACCAATAGAACAAACAAATTGACATAAAATTAATAAAAACGGATCTATATTGAAAGAAGTGACAATAACAGCAAATAGTATAGAAACAGAACAAAATAATTTGATTAAAAATTTTTCATTAAGAGAAAAAAATTTAGATGATAAAAAAATGAACTATTTCGGAATAAATAAAAACACAAAAATATTTAGTAGAGCTTCATATACATGAATATATTATTTCGATAACGACAATATGTTACATTATATACCAGATTTATCACAACAAAACGCTAATCATAAAAGCGACAAAATCGCTCTTTGAATGGTCTACGGATACAAAAACGACCGCTGGACATATGAGAATCCGAGAAACACTGCAAACTATGCTGATTTTTTAAAAAAAGGAATTGACGCAAATATGGCTACATTTGTTAATTTAAAATGGGATTCATGAGCAAACACATTTTGTATACAATTAACAGAAAATAAAGACAAGAAGGAACCAAACTGAATAGTTTTAACACAAGAAATACTAAAAATGTTCGACAATCCTAATGATGTTTTAAAGTGTGCATATGGAAAACTAAGACATAATAATGACATATATTGTTCTAATAATGAAATGTATTGGAATAATACAGAATTTGTATGTTATTACCCAAATAATGATAGGTATAAATCTTTTTTTAAACCAAGCAAGATACCTAGTAATACAGAAGCTATTACAAATTATTTCAACGATACAAAAAAGAAAGATTTAAAAACATATTGATAAATAATCAACATCAAATGATAGCTACAAAATCAACATATAATAGTATAGGAAATTACATACATATTCCATCGCTATCAGCCATCAGCTATTAGCTAATACTTTCTCTTGCTTTTTTTTACTAAAAATATACATATTTCTCTGTACATTTTTTATTTTTTTTATTTTTATTGAGAAATGGAAAGAAAGTGGAATAAAAAGATGACTTATGGTTTAATTATCATAATTTCTCTTATTTTAATTTTTTTCGTAGGACGATCATTTAATCAAGAAAAAAAGAAGACACAATTTATTTTTACTACACATTGACTACAGTATTTCAAAAAATGACTTGATGTCAGTGGATGAACAAAATTAGTTTATAAAATTTCATATGATAAATATGAAGAAGTCTATGAAGGAACAGAGTTAGAATCAATAAAAAAAACTATCGAAAATATAGTTTTGAAAAATATTGATAATAGAATTTCTAGTTTGTGAGTCAGTGATTACAATTCCTATACAGAAATTATGGATGGAAAGCACTATATTGTAGTAGAAATTTGATGAGTCTCTGATTTGGATCAAGCAAAAGAAATCATCGGAAAGACAGTAGAATTAGAGTTTAGATTACCAAATACTGTAGAACCTACAGCTGAGACTATCGCTGAAAGATCAAATATGGCTATAGCACTCAGAGACGATATCTTATTAGCAGACTGAAGTATGGAAAAATTAGCTTCAAATAGATGAAGTGAATGAATTATATATGAACATTTGACATGAGTTTCAGCATGAGATATGCCAAACATAATTCAAAATCATCCAGAATTATTACAGACAAATATTTGAGAAATTTCTCCTATCACTGAATGATTATTTTATACAGTATCATACCAAAATCAGAGTGGTTTAATTCAGCAACAAGATTATTCTGGATTTACATTTATCCGCGTAAATGACAGACAAGAAATCTCTATCGAAAATGCTACAGCAAACGACATAATAAATGTGATCACAGAAATGTGAAATGAATATGAAAATAATATAGTAAAAGAATCTAATCACGAAGCATGAGAGTATTGATTTGAAAATTGAAATCTGATTTACAATCTATGAGATGCTGTAGATTCCGATAACGAACTTTCAAATGTAAAAATAGTCCAAGTAGATACAGAAGCCACTACTATTTGAGCCGACGAAGAGACAACAAATCAAATTAATGAAGAAAACGAAAAAAGAATTAATGCTGTAAAAGACACTATCAAAGATTCCGATGAATTTGACTCTGAATATGCTACATTAATAGCCGACAATCGAGCAAGTAACGAAGATATTTTAGCTAGTATACCAGATTTTGATGCTACAAAGATATGAGAAGTCCAGACAATTTCAAATTTAGGATCTACTTATGTAATATATATCACAGAATGAAAAGCAAAATGAGAGCACCTATACAACGAAGTAATTGTAAAAGATGTAGATGAAGAAAAATTTCAAGAAGCTTTGAAATCGAAGGTTGTTTATGATATCGAGTTTGTATTTGTACAAGATAGAGTTGAACGAATGACAGCCAAAACCAGCAAATGAGACATATTAAATGGAGCTTATTTCAAATATGCCGCTGTGAGTCAATGACAGATGTGAGAACCTGTCGTTGCTATCAATTTCGATGACAAAGGTAAAGAGGTTTTCTGTGATATCACAGCAGAAAATATATGAACACAAATGGCTATTTTTGTTTGATGAGAGCTAATGACAAACCCTGTAATTCAGTCAAAAATTTGTGGATGAACTGCTCAAATTGATGGATCATTTACGAATGCAACAGCAAAAGAATTAGTAGACAATCTAAATAATTGAGCTATGCCAGCTGCTTTAGTATTGATGCAAGAAGACAAAGTCAGTCCTACTCTCGGAGAAAGAGCATTACAATGAGCGTTAATAGCTGCTTTGGTATGAACATTTGCTATATTTTTATATATCCGGACACTATACTGAAGAAAAAAATGATTCATAACATTATTGGTATTGCTGTCTTTCATAGCAATATTGGCTTGAATCATGAAATTAATAAATTATGCATTATCATTGTCATGAATCGCAGCAGTAATATTATCTATATGAATGGCAGTAGATTCAAATATCTTGATTTACGAGAGAATGAAAGAGGAAATTAAAAATTGAAGGAGTAATCAATCTGCTATCGATGTAGCTTATGATAGGAGCCGACCTGCAATTAGAGATGGAAATGTCTCTACAATATTAATTGCCATATTGTTGTGGGCTATATGATCAAACATGTTTAAATGATTCTGATTTATGTTAGTAATAACCACATTGATGACATTATTTATAAATGTACCTATCACAAAAATATTACTAAAATTATTCTACAAAAACGAAAAATAATCATATTGAAAATAACGAAAAAACCTTGAAATCAAATCAAGGTTTTTTTATAATAAAAATATTTACAATAAAGATAAAATAATGAAAAAAATAGCAATCTCTATATTGTATATTCTATCCATGATAAATATCACATTAGCAGACACGTTCCAAGACCCATATAATGAATATATTTCAGGATTTAATTTACCTGGAACAACTAACTACAATTTTAATTGATGAAACGACCTGATAATAATGGCAAAAGAAATTTTAACAAGAGCCCTTGAATATTTACCAATGCTCGTGTTAATTGTCCTACTTTTAGCCTGCATTAAAATAATCTTTGATTGAGATGGAAAAGCTTGATTTAAAAGAATCAAATACATATTAATTTGAGTATGATTAATGATATTATCTATATATGTGATAAACATACTATCCTCTATTTTTTTCTGACATCCTGTACTAAATATAAATTTTCATAGATGGTATTAATGCTAACAATTTTAACAAAAAAATACCAATTGACTGATATTTCATTGAATTGAGCCAATCCCGCAATATTGATGGAGAACCCTCGACTCCCGCAGAATTGCGGGGCTCTACCTCCGCTGAAGCGGAGCGCAGCAACTGAGCTATATGTATCTTTCAATATGTCATGATCTTTTTATTTCCCTTTCCAATGAAATTGCTTGTGTTTTACTTTCACATTCTATGAATTTTACCAACTCTCGTTCTCATATTTCTCTTGTTGCTTTTGTTGTTCATTTCTTATGTTCTCTCAACCTTTTTTCTAGGTCGCCTGTGTATCCAACATAATACCTTTTTCATTTCAGTATATATACTCATCGTTTTTTCATTGTTCCTTTCTTTAAAATAAAAAATACCAATCTCTGGTATTCTATTTCAAATTGGGCCAAGAGGGATTCGAACCCTCGACCACTGCCTTAAAAGGGCATTGCTCTACCAACTGAGCTATTGGCCCATACATCCCAATATGGATTACTCATCTACTGAACCATCGACCACTCCCGCAGAATTAAGGGGCTCTACCTCTGCTGAAGCGGAGTGCAGCAACTGAGCTATTGCCACAAAACAACACTGCAAGCAACTCACACATACATGTGAGTCACTTATAATTATTTCATTAAATAAATCAACGCATTTTTTTGTATAATTTTGAATCAATTCTAACTCTGATTTTCCTTCCATCTTCCATCATGACCCATTTGTAAACCAAATTTGGTTTAAAAGTTCTCTTTGTAGCTCTCATACTATGAGATCTATTATTTCCAGATGTCGTTCATTTACCTGTAAAATCGCATATTCTTGGCATTTTTAAATCTATTTATTTATAAAACTATTCAGATGCTTTTTCAGCTTCTGGTTCAGCATCAGCTCAAGCTGTTCATGCTGGATTATCATTTCACTCCTCTTCTACTACTTCTTCTTTAGCTTGCATTACTGTAACTATAGCTTGTTCTGGATCATCCTTTGCGACAACTCAAGTAGGCAAATTCAAATCTTTTACGAATATTGTAGTATCAATACTGTCAATTCCAGAAACATCAACTGTAATCTCTTTTGGAAGATCTTTTGGCAAAGCTTCTATAGCTAAATAATCCTTTACCAAATTGATTGTTCCTTCTCAAAGTTTTACTATAGGAGATAATTCTTCTCACTGCATTACAATACTTACTTCAGCAGAAACCTTTTCTCATTTCTTGATTCCCAAAAAATCTACATGCAATACTGTATCCATTACAGGATCTAACTGATAATCATGGATTAAAACCATTTCCTCTATTCATTCTCATTTCAATGTAACTGGTGTACTATGTCATGCTTCTTTAAACAACTTTACAAATTCATTTCTCGCACATGTAATAGAGATAGGTTTTTCTAAATGTCTACCATAAATAGTTGCAGGAATATATCCTTGTCTCCTAAGTTGGTTAACTTTTTTTCATTTTATATCACGCAATGATACCTTTAATTCCATCTTTAAGTTTTCAAAAAACTAAAAATTATTGTTTAAATTATTCTGCAGATGTCTCTGCTGGAGCTTCTGTCGTCTCAGGAGCTGGTGTCTCTACTGGAGATTCAATTACAGGTTCTGTTACTGGTTCAGCTTTTGGTTCTTCAATTTTTTCTTCTACAACTGGCATTTCTTTAGAATCTTCAGAAATCTTCTGCTCATCTTCAGAAACCTTCTGTTCCTTTTTAACCAAAGCTAATAAATCTGTTCATCTTCTTTCGCTTTCTATGATACTCTTGAATCTAGCATCCTTTCAAATCTTTTCTCTTATATAATACAATTTTGATCTCCTAATTTTGTAATCGTCCAACAAGATTACTTTACTAAAATTTGGGAAAGACAAAGGATAAATCTTTTCGATAGTCATCCTTGCTGCCTCACCTCTAATAGTAAATGTACCATCTGGTTGATTTGGATTTTTTACTTTTATGACTAATCATTTGAATTTCCAAATCCTTTTTGTATCTCATTCTCAAACAATTTCATGTATTTCCAAAAACATACCAGGTCTCACAGGCAAGATAATATTTTGATTCTTGTCATAAATATTTTTCAATCTATTGTAATACATCACCAATTTTATCAATTAATAAAATGTTTTATACTATTTTTTACTATTAACAACTTTTGCTTTCCATTTTTTCTGCTGTTCCAACATTTTTCTCGTATCCATAACAACAACTTTTTCTACTCTACAAAGAGCCTTATTTAATTTTTTCTTTGCCATAGTTCTCAATCTTGCCATTATGCTACTATTTTAGAGGATAAATCTTTTAATCATTTCTTGTCCAATGATTCTTTTACTTGAGCCATTGAAATTCCATATTTTTTTAATCTAGCCAAAGATTTTTGCTTTGCATCTTTTACCCAAGCAGTTTCTCCTTGTTTAGCTTCTTTTTTCAATATTAAAATATATCGCTCAATAGCTTTTTTATATTTTTTACCAGACTTATTCTTCTTCCAATTTAATCCGACCAAGAAGTGTTTTATTTTTCTTCCGTTCGTATCTCACATAATAAATAACAATTAACAATTAAAAACGGTCTTGTGTCTGCAGTCTTCAGTCCACAGCGAACATTGTCTGATGACTGCCGACTAATGACTATCGACTGTCGCAAAGCGACAACTAATTAACATACTTTGCCATATAAGCAAAAGCTTTGTTGGCTTCTGCCATTCTATGAGTTTCTTCTTTCTTTTTTACAGCAGCTCATTGATTAGAATAAGCAGCCAAAATTTCTTCAGCCAATCTTTTGTACATTGGTTTTCCTTTTTTTGATCTAGTTGCATCCAAAATCCATTTCATAGAGTAAAACAATCTCTTGTTTTGCTTTACTTCTACAGGAACTTGATAAACAGATCATCATAACCTCTTTGATTTAATCATCACAGTAGGAGATGCATTATCTATAGCCGTCTCTACAACTACTTGTGGATTCATATGTCCATTTGCTTTAATTTCTTTTAACATGTCTGAATAGATTTTTTTAGCAACAGACTTTTTTCCATTTTTCATCAAATAATTTATGATTTTATCTGTCTTTTCGGCAGATGAAGAACTAGTTCATACTATCTTCTTTGTTTTTATAGCCATATTTATCAAAAAACACTTAAATAAATTATTTTAATTTCTATATTTTACTATTTTGGTCTCTTTGCACCATACAAAGACCTAGCTTGTTTTCTTTCTGGCACAGGATTTGCGTCGTACTTTCATCTAACGATATGATATTTTACTCATGGCAAATCTTTTACCCTACCTCACCTAACAAGTACAACACTGTGCTCTTGTAATGTATGAGACTGTCCTGGAATATAAGCCAGAACTTCTGCTCCATTTGAAAGTCTAACTTTTGCAAATTTTCTCTGAGCTGAATTTGGTTTCTTTGGTCCCATAACTCAAACTTTTAGACAAACTCATCTTTTGAAAGGTGATGGAATCTCAACTTTCTTATTATTTTTTAGTTTGTTTACAGAAAATTGTAAAACTGGTGCTTTAGATTTTTTCTTTTTTGCAACTCTTCCCTTCTTAATTAACTGATTAATTGTAGGCATAATCTATATTTTCAAATAAACTAAAATGACAATCAAATGCCATTGAGTAAACATAATATAAAAAAATAAAACAAAAAATCAAGAGATTTTTTAAAAAAGATTTGTTAATTATAAATTGGTATCTTTTGTTTTTGGTATTACTTTTCATACTTGTAAAACAAGAAAAAGAAAAACCCCGAGTACAAAACTCGGAGTTGGTTATTTTGAACTATTATTCTTTGACTACTCGCTTGACGAAACAATCTTTGCCATCAAAGAGCCTCAGAATATAGATTCCCGCAGAAAGATCAGAGATATCGATGCTTTCAACCAGTACATTTTCCCTCTTCACCAACCCAATAGTTGAAAAAATTTCAACAGAACATGGCTTAGTGAAATAAAGAATACCATTCGTAGGGATAGGATAAACTTCAAACGAAGCATCAACAG
Organism: uncultured bacterium; assembly: GCA_937906635.1. Lineage (GTDB taxonomy): Bacteria > Patescibacteriota > Gracilibacteria > Absconditabacterales > Absconditicoccaceae > JALOAF01. Next base: position 23,772 of record CALCYP010000104.1, read on the forward strand.
TCTCTTCTACATCATATCCAGATCTACGAACGTAAATCTTATTTTCTGCGACGTCCTGACATCCACTGGGTGTCGTATAGGTGTAATAAATGGTATGCCATCCTTCACCTGCAATTGCAGGATTAAATGTGTTACTATTCACGACACCATCTCCCCAATAATAACCACCTGATGGCCTACCACCAGACAGGACAAATGGAGATTCATTAAGGAATACTTCATTGGGCAACCATAAAGACACCTGTGGCATAGCATTCACCGAAATATTACTCCCGATAGAATATGTAGAACCATTATAATAAAGAAACGACTCAATATAATGACTACCGACACCTGCCAATTGTGGATAGAAAACATCATTCACAACACCGTCTCCAGTAAACGATACACTTCCAGAGACATTTGATGTAAAATAGTTTCTAAGGTCAATTGGATTTGCATTCTCACATAAATTGGATGGCGGTAAGAAGTTCGTCTGGACTACATTATTGTTACCATTTCCGACGTAAACAGTGACATATTCGCATCCTTCTTGAATGTGGCCATAGCCACCAGAATTCATTACCTTCCTAAGATGATAAGTCGTTGTCTCCATTGGCCGTACCTCAAAAAAGAACGGAGACGACTGAACTCCTTCTACGATAAACACATATTGTCCATCATCGTACGAAAAATCAACAGGACCAGTACCCTCAAACCGAAATTCAAGAATTGCAGATGATCCAAGATTGATTGTTTGATTTCCGCCGTAAAAGCCGGCAGATAATTGCGCATAACTCGTTGCTACCGACATCCAGACGATGAACAACATAAACATTAATTTTTTCATATAATTGAGTTTTTGTTTGTTATTTTTCTTTTCAGAATAATCATTATTATAAATTTCACTCTAAAAAAGTCAAGCAAAATTTGACAAATAGAAATTTTTTATTATAATCTATAAAATATTTACAAAATAAAAACAAAAAATGAACGAAGAAAATATACAAACAAATCAAGAAAATTTAGACACAGTTGGTGTGAAAACTGAACTTGAAAAAGAGGAAGAAGAATTAAAACAATACACACAACAACGTATTGCCAATGTACTTGAAACAGTAATGAGAAATCCAAACGGTAGATATTGGACAGTCAAATGGGTCCATGCAAGTGGCCATGGTTGACAAAAAATCAATCATGGTAATTCAAAAGCTCAATTACACTTTAATATAAACAATTTTTATAATGATTTTGATATAAAAGATAAAACTCGAGAAGATTTTGTGAAGATTGTCTGAGAAAAGAACATAACACACGACCAATCAATATTGACTTTGGAAAATCAAGAAACCAGATATGCTTCCAAAAACAAAGACAAAGTCTTAGAACATCTAAAAGCAATATTATTGGAACTATTTAAAGAAGAAAAAGAAAGAATTCAAACAGAAATATCTCATGAACAAAAGGAAGAAAGAAGAAAAGAAAAATGAAAGCATTCGGAAAAAAAATGAAGAAGAAAAAAAATTAGGCCACAAGATATAGAGTAAATTTATTTATACAAATATATTGTGCTAACTCATTTGTCATTTTTATAAACTTCAAATGGCTTATGCTTAGAAAATTTGAAAGAGTTTGAAATTATTATAGTATCAGCTTTTTTCGTTTCTCGAATTCGATCTTCCATAATGGCCAATTGAGATTCCCACAAATATAGGTATATGTAATCATATTTTTTTATATCAACATCAAAAAGATTTTTCTTGTACAATTGAACATTTCAAATCTTATAATATTTATTTAAACATCTTCATTTTACGATAGCATAAGGATTTATATCAAATCAATCTGCTGATTTTAATTGATGTTCTTTTGAAAAAAATCTCAAAGCTTTACCATCTCCACAACCCAAATCCACCATTGTCGCATTTTTTTTGATTTTAAGCTGCTTCATGATAGTAAGATGCCTATCAAAAGTAGAAACATATGGAGCTTTTTTTGTCTTTGAAAACAGAAGGCGAAACGTGTTACAAAGATAACATACAGAAATTACTAATATAAATAGCAAGATAAAAATCACAATGATAATCAATAATATATTTTTCATTTGTTCTAAAAATAGTAAATTATTTTTTGTATTATTTTTATATGAAAATTCAACATTTGCTAACTAAAAGTTTTCAGTTTATTATATAAAAATAAAAATGTAAATATATTGTTTATTGTTTAAATAAATTGTGTGATTTCGTTTTAAAACAAAATGAAAAAAATTTTGAAAATTTTGATTATAGGGTATAATTATATTGTTAAATTAATTTTAAATTTTTTTTGAACAAAAATGGACAACAATGTAAATTCAATGACTTTAGCAAAATCTGTGGATACAGTAAATGCTCTAATCGACAAAATCAACTCTACTTGTGATGCTTTAATTTCTGCTCTGGAAATGAATACAGATAGCGTATCGTCTTATAATATGACTATCGTAGATAGGATGAATGTAAATTCTGAATTTATCGATAGAGTTGTTTCAAATATTATTGCTATGAAAAAACACTTAGCAGATTTGAAAAAATGAATCAATTGAGATTTAATTATGGATACATGAGATTTGCAAACAGTTGTTTCTGGCCTAAGAGAGACAAGTGACAAGTTAAATGAGTTATTACTCAGTGATAATAATTTCAATAATGTTTATGATTTTGCTATCAACGAAATCCAGACATTGATTGCACAAGTACTGGATGAGGTGAAATTATGAGAAGTTGTCTTGAAATATGAAAATAATTAAAAATTAAAAATGAATAATTAATAATTTTGGAACTCTTTCATTTTTAATTCTTAATTCTTAATTAAAAAGCTCTCCATACGGAGAGCTTTTTATTATGCTTCAATAATTTCCATATCTTTCTCATCTTTTGGCGCTGAACCAATTCATTTATCTGATTTCTTATTTTTTCTTGCTCTGACAAGTATCACTATTCAAGCTATAGCTACAACCAAACAACTTATTCAAACTACTGGTCTAACAGCTAATCGAGAAATACTAAATGCCAAGAAACCAAATACCAATGTCAATGCAAAAGCTATAATACTGGTTCAGACTCAGACAATTTTTGATAAAAATGGCAATACTTTTGCAAGAGTTGTGATAAATTCAAACATCATAGAGAATCATATAAACATGAGTAACAATAATAGTCCTCTAAAAATCCATGTCATAGTTTTGTTTGATTGTTGTGCATGGATAAACATACTTTCAGCTGTCACTTGTCAGTTTTCCAATAACGCTATAGATTTTCAATTTGATACTGTATAGCTTGTCAAACTATTACCAACTTGTTGTCATACTACACTTATTGTTCATGTTTTCACACTTGAAAACGTAATTTTCAAATCTCAAACTTGTGGGTTTCATTCACTATCTCATATGTATATGTGATCGTTATAAACATGAAATTTAGTTCAATTGATAGTAGATTCATTTTCTCAATCTCCATAAAGATAACTATTATTGTTGTCTTCTACTGTATTTTCACTAGTTTCTACAGACTCGCTAACTTTATATTTTTCAGGTACAATAATCTCTTGCTCTGATAGATTAACAGCTCTATAATTATTTAAGCTATTTACAAATACACTATCCAAAGTATACACTCAAAGCATAATTGGAGATTTTTCTCGATTCTGTGACTCATACTCCCAAAAAGTTGGATTTTCATGTCATGCTGACTCATAAAAATTGCTTGAATTTACTGCATAATCTTCCCAAGCTTTACTATAAGAATATGTAGTTTCACAAGTCTCACTTCATCAAACATTGTCTGTACAATGTTCTTCAGAATCCTCTGTCCATTGATACATTTGAACATTTCTTGATAATTTCAAATCATCCACGATTACTCCGAATACAGGATCTTTTAACATCTCTGCACTAGAATTTGTCTCTCAATATAAATGAACCTCAAATCAATCCAATTCTGGATTAATTTCTGTAGAAACCGTTTCTTTTACAATTTCTGCTCATTCACTTAGAGCTACTTTAGTCTGTATAAAGTTTTGCTCATTTTTAAATATTCATACTATAGATAAGATTACCAACAATATTCCTCATCAAATCTTAGCAAAACTGTTTTTTACACGAGAACCATAAGAATTTTTCGATGTCACTGTAACTTTGTCTGCCATACATATAAATTAATAAATAAAAATTAATACGAGCATATTACAAAATTTATTTTTTATGTCAAACAATAATTTATAAAAAAATGTTTCATCATCGCACAGAATCAGAAACATTTTTATATTTTATTGTGAAAAAGGGCTATTTTGTATTCAAACTTTTTCTAATTTTTGTCCTAAGCCAACCCGAAATAGGAACTTGTACCATCTCAGATCATCCTGAAGGAGTCCTGATATATCTATATCCATCTGGATCTACTCTAAGTCTTGTCTCCCAACAGATTTTTCTACCTTTGATAAATCGATTGTATTCTGATCATCTAGGATTTTTGTATACTCAAACTACTCAAAGCTCTTTTGCCTCTTCTAAATCTAATTTTCTTTTTGGATATTCAAATCTCCTTGCTCATTTAAATTTTTGAGCTTGTTTCTGTTGTTGAGCTTTTTTTGCAGCGATTCACCTTTTGTTTGTCCTTGAAGCCATAATAATTAATAATGAATAATTAAAAATTAACGATTATCTTTTACTTATATATTATTATTAAATAATTTCAAGTGAAAATTTTTTCAATATCAATAATAAAACCTAATAATACACATATTTGTCAAAAAGATTCGTCCCTTTGGAACTTTTTTTATTTTTCAACTATATCGCTGAGGACTAAAGTCCTCAGCTATTTGATATTTCGTCCCTTCGGGA